>JAATFJ010000103.1 GCA_015655255.1 Actinomycetales bacterium
CATCGCGCTCGTCGTCGTGGCGGCTGCGATCGTCGTGCCCTGGTACCTCACCTCGCGCACCCCCGCGACATCCGGCGAGCCCGGACCCCGCTGGTTCGGCGGTTACTTCGATGTGACGGCCGCGTCGGTGTCGACGACGCCGACGAGCGGAGACGGCAGCGACGACACCGTCGTGCTCGCCTTCGTCGTCGCCGCGGCCGCCGATCAGTGCACGCCCAGCTGGGGCACGTTCTACAGCCTCGACCAGGCGGGCAGCGATCTGGACCTCGACCGCCGCGTGGACAACATGCGCCATGATGGTGCCCACGTCGCCGTCTCCTTCGGCGGCGCCCTGAACACCGAGCTCGCCACGGCGTGCGCGACGACGGAAGAGCTCGCCGACGCCTACTCCGCGGTCGTCGACCGCTACAGCATCGCGACGATCGACCTCGACCTGGAGAGCACGAACCTCTCCGACACCGCGGCGGGCGAGCGCCGTGCCGCCGCCGTCGCGCAGTTGCAGCAAGAGAAGGCGGCCGATGGCGGGAAGCTCGATGTCTGGCTGACGCTCCCGACGGCGACGACGGGGCTCACCGAGGAGGGTCTTGCCGCCGTGCGCCAGCTCCTCGACGCGGGCGTCGACCTCGCGGGCGTCAACGCGATGACGATGGACTACGGCATCGATCTCGGCGATCAGACGATGGCGGACGCCTCCATCGACGCGCTCACGGCCGTGCACGATCAGCTCGAAGACCTCTACCTCGACGCCGACGTCTCCCTTCCTCCGGGAGGCGCATGGGCCGTCATGGGCGCCACCCCGATGATCGGGCAGAACGACATCGCCGACGAGGTCTTCACGCTCTCCGACGCGGCGGCGCTCAACGACTTCGCCGACGCGAAGGGACTCGCGCGGATGTCGATGTGGTCCGTGAATCGCGACCGGACGTGCGGGCCTAACTACCCCGACGTCTCGGTCGTCTCCGATTCGTGCAGCGGCGTGGATCAGGACAACCAGACGTTCGCAAGCGCCCTCTCCGGCGGTTTCGACGAGAGGCCCATCGACACGGCCTCCCCCACTCCCGTCTCCACCCCCACGACAGACGACCCCGCGACGAGCCCGTACCCGATCTGGTCGGAGGATGCCTCCTATTCCGCGGGCGTCCGGGTTGTCTGGCACGGCTATGTGTACGTCACGAAGTGGTGGGTGACCGGGGATCCGCAGCCCGACGATCCCACGCAGAGCGCGGATGAGACGTCCTGGGTGCTCGTGGGCGCCGTGCTGCCCGACGACGAACCGTTCACCCTGCCGACGGTCCCGGCGGGGACGTACCCCGATTGGGTCGCCACGCAGGTGTACGAGGAGGGCGCGACGGTCGTCGTCGACAACGTCCCCTACCGCGCCAAATGGTGGACGCAGGGAGACGATCCCACCGAGGGCATCACCGACCACGACCGTTCGCCGTGGGAGGTTCTCGGTGGCACCTCCGCGGATGCTGCAAGCTCCGCGGACGACGCGACCGAGTAGCGCGGAGGATCAGGGCAGGGGGCTGCCGACGGCATCCGTCTGCGGCGTCAGCCGATAGCCCAGGCCGCGCACCGTCTCGATGTAGCGCGGATCGGTGGAGTTGTCGCCGATCTTGCGGCGGAGGTTGGCCATATGGGCCTCGATCGCACGCTTATCCGGCTCCCCCACGTAGTAGGAGGAGCCGAAGGCGTCGCCGCGGAGCACGAGGGCGAGATCGGACTTGCTGCGTACGCGCCGTTTGGATTCGAGGAGCGTGGCGAGCAGGTCGAACTCCGTGGGGGTCAGCTCCACCTCCTTCTGCGCGACGAGCACCGTATGCGTGTCGGGATTGAGGGAGAGGTCACGGTGTGACTGCCACTGCTCGCCCGCCGTCGGGTCGACGATGGGGATCGAGGTGGTCGCGGCGGGATTGCGGGCGGCGACGGCGGGTCCGGACGCCGCGGGCGCTCCCGCGCGCGGGCGCCGCATGAGCGCTTCGATGCGGGCGCGCAGCTCGCGCGGGCGGAACGGCTTAACGAGGTATTCGTCTGCGCCGGAGCTGAGGCCGAGGACGACGTCGGATTCCTCGGCCAGCGCGGAGATCATGATGATGAAGGTCGGGCTGACCTTTCTGATCCGCCGGGCGACCTCGAAGCCATCGATGCCGGGGAGGTTGATGTCGAGGGTCGTGATGACCGGCCGATGCTCGCGCACGGCCTCGACCCCGGCGAGACCGGAATCGGCGATGACCGTCGTGAAGCCCGCCGCGTGGAAGACCTCCTCCAGCAACGAGCGCACATCGGCATCGTCCTCGATAATCACTGCGATGTGCGGCCGCACTTCACCGTCGCTCATGGCAGCCTCCTCAAGGCTCGTCTTCGTTCCGTGACGCGCAGGAGGGTCCCACCCCATCCCCAAGTAGGGCCAGCCTACCCGCCCGCTCCCCGCCCTGGCTGTGCGGACGCCGGCTTTCTGTCATAATCCGCGCGGACGACGGCGGTAGGATGACAGGGCACCCCCGCCCGTGAGATTCGGAGTCCGAATGCCCACCATCGTCGTCGACGTCATGCCCAAGGCCGAACTGCTCGACCCGCAGGGGAAGGCCGTCTCCGGCGCTTTCGCTCGGCTCGGCGTGGAGGGCTTCCACGGCGTCCGCATCGGCAAGCGCTTCGAGCTCGCCGTCGAGGGCGAGGTCACCGACGCACTGCTCGCCGAGGCGCGACGCCTCGCAGACGAGGTGCTCTCCAATGCCGTGATCGAGGACGTCGTGGGCATCGAGGTCGTCGGATGACGGCACGGATCGGGGTCGTCACCTTCCCCGGATCCCTCGACGACCGCGATGCGCAGCGCGCCATCCGTCTCGCCGGTGCCGAGCCCGTGGCCCTCTGGCATGCGGCGCATGACCTTGAGGGCGTGGATGCGCTCGTCCTGCCCGGCGGGTTCAGCTACGGCGACTACCTGCGCTCCGGGGCAATCGCCGCGCTCTCGCCCCTTATGACCGAGGTGAAGGCCGCGGCCGCGGCGGGGATGCCCGTCCTCGGCATCTGCAACGGCTTCCAGATGCTCGTCGAGGCGCACCTGCTCCCCGGCGGCCTCATCCGCAACGATCACCAGCACTTCGTGCGCCGCGACCAGCGGCTCACGGTGGAGAACACCTCATCAGCGTGGACGACGGGCTTCGAGAAGGGGCAGGAGATCGTCATCCCGCTGAAGAACGCCGAGGGTGGCTACATCGCCGATGCCGAGACGCTTGACCGCATCGAGGGCGAGGGCCTCGTCGCCTTCCGCTATGCGGGCGTCAACCCCAACGGGTCTCTGCGCGACATCGCGGGGCTCACGAACGAGCGCGGCAACGTCGTCGGCCTCATGCCGCATCCGGAGCACGCCACGGAGCCCGGTTTCGGACCAGACACGCCCGCCGCCATGCGCAGCGGCACCGATGGCCTGACGTTCTTCCGCAGCGCCATCGCCGCCGTCGCGCGCGTCGCCGCGTAGCGGGGCCCGGGGCCCGGGGCCCGGGCGAACCCTCGCCTCCACCCCGTTTGCATGAACATTTCCCCTTTGCATGACCAATCCCGCAGGATTCCTCCTGCATCCCGGAAACAGTCATGCACAACGGCGGGCGGGCCCGATCAGGCGGGGAGTTACGCGACACCTATGAAGCTGTCTGAGGGCCGCGGTGACGGGATCAGGGTGGATCTCACCGAATCCGCAAAACATTCGTCCTGCCGACCCCCCAGAGTGACGCCGACCCGCCGCGGACCGCGGTCGCGGTGAGTAGGCTCGGAACGTGAGCCTCGTCGTCACCGTCCCCAGCATCCGCCTCGCCGATAGCCTCGCTCCGCTCCCCGAAGGAGTCGAGCTGCACGTCTGGGATCTGCAGGGTCCGCCACCCGCCGCACGCATCGACATCGTCGTGCCGCCGTATATGGGCGCGAGCA
>JAATFJ010000023.1 GCA_015655255.1 Actinomycetales bacterium
CACTGCGGCTCCGGAAAGTTGTCGACCTCGGTCTGCACCCCTTCGAAGGAGGTGTTCGCCGCAGCCACGTTCCCGTGGCCGGGCGCCGGCTGGATCTCGGATGCCGGGATCGGCCGACCCTGGATGATCGCCTGGGTGCCCCCGCCGCCGATGATCCCGCCTGCGACGAGCGCGACCGCCAGCGCCGCGACGTACTGGGCGCGCGTGCGGGGGAGGGCGAAGCGGGGGCGCGCCGCGGCATCCGGCGACGCATCGAGGGTCAGTGGATCCTTGTCGATCGGCTGATCGGCGCCCACCGCGGACCCGGTTCCCACCGCGGGCCTGGTTCCCACCGCGGGCCTGGCATCCGTGTCGGACTCGACGGATGCGGCAGCCGCACCCTCTTCCTCGTCCGCCGCGACCGCGATCAGCTTCTTCTGCGCCTTTCGCGCGGCCTTCTCGCCCTTGCGGTTCTCCGGCCTGCCGAAGGCGAGTCGTTCGAAGGCGGCCCGGGCTCTGTCATCGGCATGCCGGGTGTCATCCTCGGCGTCGTGTTGCACGTGCGGAGGCTACGGCGCCCGCGTGAACGGAGGTTGAACGGACTGTCCGAGATGGCCCGGATCGGCGCAGCATGCGCCCGCCATAGGCTCGAGGGATGACCGCATCACGTGAACACCTGGTCCGCGCTCTCTGGACGCTGTTCGAGCCGATCCACGCCGTCACCTACTTCTCGGACGAGGCGCGCGAAGGATTCGCCGCCGTCGGTCTGCCCCGCTACTGGGACGGCTACTTCGCCGGTCGGGCGGCTCCGCTCGGCCCCGTGTCCTCCGCCCCCGTGACCGCGATCTTCAGCGGGTTCGCCCCGTTCCTCGTCGACCGCGCGCTCCCGGCGTCCTGGTCCGTCGCGTCACCGGCCGCCGTGCTCGAAGCCAGGCTCGCCGGAGCGGAGGCGACCCTGCGCAGGCTCGCACCGGACGAGGATGCCGTGTCGAGCGCGGCAGACGCGCTCGCGTCGGTCGCGGCCCGGGTCGACACCGTCGGCCGCCCGCTCGCCGCGGCGAACGCGGCGCTCCCGGTCGAGGACAGCCCGTACCGCCGCGTCTGGCAGGCCGCC
This sequence comes from Actinomycetales bacterium, assembly GCA_015655255.1. The sequence goes on from JAATFJ010000023.1 coordinate 1,094, forward strand.
ACGACCCTGCGCGAGCACCGCGGAGACGGGCACGTGATCGCCCTGGTGAGCCTCGGCATCTCCGGCATCACGACGCTCCTGCTCCGGAGCGGGGTCGACCTCGATGCCGGCGCCATGCGGCGGGCGCGCGGCTGGAGCGATGACGAGTGGAACGCGGAGGTCGTCCGCCTCGTCGACCGCGGGCTGCTGCGTGACGACAGAACGACGACCCCCGCCGGTCTCGAACTGCTCGCGGAGGCGGAGCGCGTCACCAATCGCCTCGCCCTCGGGCTATGGTCACACCTCGACGACGCGGAATTGCTGGATGTCGCCAGGGCGCTCGCCCCGGTCGCCACGCCGGTCGGCGCGTTGTATCCCCGTCCCAACCCCATCGGAATCCCGCCCGCCTGGAATCCCGAAACCGATCCGGACGCGAGTGCGGTACCCGCGGTTCCGACCGCTGCTCGCAGGTGATTCCGCGTCCCGCCGTGACGGGGTTCGGTGCAGTTCGTCCTGTCGGAGCGACCCGAAATAACCTTCGCCGGCGGCTTATAGCCCAATTTCTTAAATCGGTCAAGGAATAACTTGCGCGTGTGGACAGTTCCGACCTATGATTGTTCTTTGCGCTCCCAGACAACCATGCCCGTCATATTGCGGACGGCTGGCGCGCCCCGAGTATAGCGGCGGGGCACTATTCCTTCGGGGATTCTGGTAGGCGAATCTCGTCATTAATTTGGCATTCTTACCGACAGTTATGGCCCTTGACGGCCCACGGAGGTTATTTCCTTGGCTGCTGCGAAAAACGCAACCACCACCAAGTCCCCCAAGAACGGCCGCTCAGCTTCGCGGCTTTCGTTCGCAAAGATTACCGACACCCTCACTGTTCCGGATCTGCTCGCGCTGCAGACCGAGAGCTTTGACTGGCTCGTCGGTAACGACATCTGGAAGAACCGGACGGCGGAGGGCGTAGCCCAGGGCCGCACCGATCTCCCGGCGCAGAGCGGGCTCGACGAGATCTTCGAGGAGATCTCC
>JAATFJ010000234.1 GCA_015655255.1 Actinomycetales bacterium
CCAGTTGCCGAAGACGCGGATCTTGCGCTCCCACATCGGGATCGCGAGGCCGTGGTATCCGCGGTGCATGAACCAGGCAGGCAGCCCCTTGACGGCCATCTTGCCCGACTGGAAGACACCCTCGTACAGGCCGATGCTGGCGACGGCACCCGCGTTCTTGTGGAAGTAGTCCTTGGGCGACTCGCCACGCAGCACGGCAACGAGGTTCTTCGCGAGGAGCTTGGCCTGACGCACGGCGTGCTGGGCATTGGGGACGCAGTTGCCACCCACGCCTCCTCCGGAGAGATCAGGGACGCAGGAGACGTCACCGGCGGCCCAGGCACCCTCGACGAACGCCTCGGGCGTGCCGACGCGGAGATCGGCGCGGGTCTGGATGCGGCCGCGCTCCTCGACGGGCAGGTCGCCGCCGCGGACGACAGTCGGGTTCGCCATGACACCAGCGGTCCAGACGATGAGATCGGTCGGGTAGACCTCGCCCGTGGAGACCTCGACGTTGCCGTCGATGGCGCCCTTGACCTGCGTGTCGAGGTGCACGTGCGCGCCCCGCTTGGCGAGGTTCTTCAGCACCCATTCGCTCGTCTCCAGCGACACCTCGGGCATGATACGCGAGGCGGCCTCGATGAGGTGGAAGTGCGTGTCCTCGAAGGAGAGCTGCGGGTACTTCTCCACCAGCGAGGAGGCGAAGGAGCGGAGCTCCGCGAAGGCCTCGATGCCGGCGAATCCGCCACCGACGACGACGACGGTCAGCAGACGGTCGCGCTCGGGACCGGCGGGCAGGGCCGCGGCCTTGTCGAAGTTGGAGAGCAGACGGTCGCGAACGGCGACGGCCTCCTCGATCGTCTTCAGGCCGATCGCGTTGTCCGCGATCCCCGGGATGGGGAACGTGCGGGACACGGCACCGGCGGTCACGACGATCTGGTCATAGGCGAACTCGTAGGGCTCCCCCACCGGAGGGGTGATGGTGGCGACCTTGTTCGCGAGATCGATCTTCGTCACCTTGGCGGTGATCACCGTGGTCTTCTTGAGGTGGCGACGGTGGGCGACCACCGCGTGACGGGCTTCAATGGAGCCCGCCGCAACCTCGGGAAGGAACGGCTGGTAGGTCATATACGGCAGCGGGTCGACCATAGTCACGTCGGCTTCGCCCTTGCGGAGGTGCTTTTCAAGCTTCCACGCCGTGTAGAAGCCAGCGTAACCACCGCCGACAATCAGAATCTTGGGCACAGGGGAAACAACTCCTTGTCAGGATGCAGGCGTACGCTGCGCGCGCGCCAATCGGATGCGCCGGGCAGCAGCAGTGACGCCAAGCGCTATCAGAATACCAGGGACAGTGAGCGCAATGAGCGGGAGAGTACCGTATCGCAGCGAATCGATGCTGGGTATGAGCGGTGAGCCCGCCTCTGTGGGCGGATCGGCGGCCGGGAGCGGCGCGATCGTGACGGGCTCGACGGTGGGCTCCGGTGCGGGAGCGGCATCGGCCCTGCGGTAGAGCGTGATCCATTCCCGCAGCTCTTCCGCGGGCGTCGGCCCCGTCGCGGCCGGCACATCGGCGGAGATCGCGGCGCTGGCGTCGATGAGGCCGTAGCCGTAGGTGGGGTCGGGTTCCGCGGGGACGGCGTCGTAGCCGGGCGCAGGGATCGCCGTCTGGAGGATGCGGTTGATGACGCCCGCGGCGTCGAGCTCCGGATGGGCGGCGCGGACGAGCGCAGCGATGCCGGAGACGATAGGAGCGGCCCCGCTCGTCCCGCTCCAAGAGACCACATCTCCCGAGGGGCCGATCCCGAGAAGCCCCTCACTCGGGGCCGAGATGTCGATGGTGATGCCCTGCGTCGAGGCGGCCTGACTCGCCAGCCCGGTCTGGTCCACGCCCGCGACGGTGAGCACGCCGGGGATCGTCGCAGGCGCCCCGACGACGTCGGTCCCGCTCCCCCGGTTGCCTGCCGCGACGATCACGATGACGTCATGCTCGTAGGCGTAGAGGAAGGCGGAATCCCAGCTCTCGTCCCAGTCGAGCGTGTTCGTCGTGAGGGAGAGGTTGATGATGTCGGCGCCGTGATCGACGGCCCAGCGCATCGCATCGGCGATCTGCTGCGCGAACGGCACCGAGAAGGAGGAACCGAAGCCGACCGAGATCGACAGGAGGTTCGCCTCGGGTGCGACGCCGATGAATCCGGTCCCGTCGGCGCTGCCGCGGGCCGCCGCGACGGACCCCACCCCG
>JAATFJ010000175.1 GCA_015655255.1 Actinomycetales bacterium
CACGGGAGCCGTCTATTCGCGCGCCGTGCTCGAGGGGATCGTGCAGATCGCGCGGGAGAACCAGCTCCTCCTCCTCTCCGACGAGATCTACGAGCGCATCCTCTACGACGACGCCCAGCACATCCCCACGGCGACCCTGGCCCCCGATCTCCTGTGCCTCACGTTCAACGGACTCTCCAAGACCTACCGTGTCGCGGGGTACCGTTCAGGGTGGCTCGTCATCACGGGGCCGCAGCGCCATGCGAAGGGCTTCCTGGAGGGAATCACTCTGCTCTCCTCGACGAGGCTGTGCGCCAACGTCCCCGCCCAGCACGCCATTCAGGCAGCCCTCGGCGGCGTGCAGTCCATCGGGGGCCTCGTCGGCCCGTCCGGACGCCTGTACGAGCAGCGCGATATCGCATGGGAGGGGCTGGTGGCCATTCCCGGCGTGTCGTGCGTGAAGCCGCGCGGCGCGCTCTATGCGTTTCCGCGCCTGGACCCGGAGGTCCACGAGATCCACGACGACGAGAAGTTCATCTACGACCTCCTCGTCTCCGAGCACATCCTTCTCGTCCAGGGCACGGGCTTCAATTGGCCGACGCCCGATCACTTCCGCGTCGTGACTCTTCCGGAGCCGCGCGTCTTGAGCGAGGCCGTCGAGCGCCTGGGGAACTTCCTCTCCTCCTACCGCAAGTAGCCGCCGCCCGCTCGTCGTCCCCCGCGAGGGAGGCGGCGAGCCGACGGATCGCCGTGACGAACGCCGAACGCGGTGCGACATCGGCCACGGGTCGCGCGTGCAGAAGGGATGCGTCCACGGCGCGCTGGTCGAGCGGGAGGAAGTGCGCGGGAGAGATACCGGCGAAGCGGTCCAGAGTGCGGCGCACCTGTCCGCGTGCGTCGATCCCCAGAGGCCCGGGACGCACCCTGTTCACCACGACGACGACGGGAACACCGGGACCCACGAGCCGGCGCAGCTCGGCATGATCGCGGAGGAACCGGGAGGCGGAGAGCGGATCGGCGGCCGTGACGGCGACGATGACATCGGCCTCGCGAAGAGCGGCGACCGTCGCGGCATGCCGCCGTGGTCCGACGAGATCGTCGGTGAGCTCCTCATCGGTTTCGAAGAAGGCGGAGACGTCGACGATGGCGTCGTCGACCCAATCCCGGCACGCCCTCAGCGTCGTGCGCAGGCGAGACGCCGACAGCTCCGGCCAGCGACCGGGGCGGTTGAGTCCGCCGAGGAGTTCGATGGTCCCCGCACTCGTCTCGAGTGAGAGGGCAAGCCGACCCAGCTCCGCGGCATCGAGGCCACCCAGTTCCGCGCGGCGGCACGCGGCGGCGAGTCCCGGGGCGTCGTCGTCCATCCCCAGGAGCAGCGCGAGGGACGGCGCAACGGTGTCGGCGTCGAGGAGCGCGCAGCGCCGCCCGTTCCGACGGAGTTCGACGGCAAGCTGGATGGCGATCGTGGAACGGCCCGGTGCCCCGGAGAGGCCCCAGACAGCGATGACACGGCGGGAGGTCGACGGGGGCGGCGACGGGGCGAGGGGCGGTGCATCCGCATCGAGCGCGTCGATGAGGCGCCACGTCTCGATGTCTTCCGGCAGCGGATCGGGCAGCCCGTGCCGTCCCAGCAAGCGGAAGTCTGCAGTTCCGAGGGCGACGATGCGGACATGTGCGCGGTCGCAGGCAGCGATGAAATCCGGGGTGAGGACGCCGCGGACGGCGGGGACGAGGACGATATCGGCGGCGGAAAGGGCACCGACCGCCGCCTCCGGTTCCACGGCGTCGGAGACCGTCACGCCCGCATGCTCAAGTTCCGCGCGCCGCTGCCGCCCTCTGGCGCCACCCAGCGCGACGAGGATGACGCTCATTCCCCGGCTCCAAGCGGAACGGCGGAGAGGGAGGATCCGTCGGTGACGGCGGCGAGCACGGCGGCGACATCGCTGCGATCAATGACGAGCTCCAGGGTGCCCGCGGTCTGCGAGAGCAGTCCCTCGCTCTCCGGGATCGCGGAGACGATCGCTTCGGGGAGGAGCAGTCTCGGCGCATCGAAACGGTTGTCGTCGGGAAGCGGCGGGGCGTACCAGAGCTCGACGCGCGTGCCGGGCGAGATCTTCGCGGGGATGCCGATGCTGCTCTCGATCACGACCGTCGTCGTGCGCAGACTCTCACCCGCGGCCGTTGCAGCGGCGGGAAGAAGCTCGCCGACATCGAGCGTGCGCGTCGCGACGAGGCCCGGATCGAGGTCGGCGGGGGTGAGGTATCCGTCGGCGACGGCGCCCACGCTCACATCGACGACGCGGAAGTCCGCGGAGGTGAGGGGTTCTCCGGGAAGGATCGTGCGGGTCGTCTGCAACAGCGTGTCGCTGTGGCGCGCGGAACCGAGAGCGAGCCAGACGCCGGCCACGGAGAGGAGCACGACGCCGACGCCGACGAGGAAGCGCACATCGCCCCAGAATGCGCGGTGTGGTCGGGTGGGGGATCTCATAGGGCCATCGTCACAGAATCGCCCCTTCCGCCGCGGAAGTTATCCACAGGCGGAGAGGGGAGAGGCAGGAAGGCCGCGCACAGAGGAGAATAGGGGTATGCCCGAATCCGCCGGACCTGCTCCGCGCTTCCTCGCCCCTGCCCAGGTCGCCGAGCTGCTCAGCATCGGGGTCGATGAGGTGATCGCCCTCGTCCTTGACGGACGCCTGCGTGGCGCCCAGCTCGGCGCGCCTGCGCGGTGGCGGGTGGAGGAGGCGAGCCTGACGGAGTACCTCGCGGAGCAGGCGGAGGAGTCGCGGCGCATGGCGCTGTGGCGCGAGGCGAACGCAGCGAGTTTCCCGGAGATCTGGGGGAGCGCTCCGCGCTGAGCACCGTCAGCGCGTTCGCGGCGGCATCGTAAGCCGTGCGATCGCTGTGAAGGGGAGGATGCGGTACGCCGTCACGGCCTGAGAGCGACGCGGCTGACCGGATTCGTGCACGGCGAGATCGAGGTGGTCGGCGCTCGCACGGTCGACGGTTCCATGGATCTCGCTCCCGTCCACGAGCCCGATGCGCAGCGGCAGACGGCGCCGGGCGAGATCGCGGACGACGAAGCCGAAGCTCATGCGCTCCCCGATCCCGGGATCATCGGCCCTGCTCTCCTCGAGGCTCTCCAGGAGAAGGCCGTGGTCGAGTTCGATGCCGTGGAGAGCATCGAGACGCAGGAGTGAGAGCGCACCGCCGTCTGCGGGGAGCACCCCCAGCCAATCCGCTCCGACGGCGTCGATCCGGCCGCGGAGCGGCGCGGAGGCGCCGGGGAGGGCTATGCGCGCGGACGCCTGCGCACGGGCGAGCACGCGCAGCCGCTCCCGGAGCGCGAGCTTTGCGATGCGGAGCCGCTCCGACTCCGCATCGAGTGCCGCGCGCTCCGCTTCCCACTCCGAGGCGAGCTGACCCTCGAGGTCGGCGAAGAGGCGATCCCAGTGCATCCCCAGAGCGTAGGGGACGTCGGCCGCGCGTATACGAGTTATCCACATCTCTGCGCGAACGCCCCCGGGGCGGTTGTCTGTCGTGGTCTACTTTCTCGCAGTTGCCCCGAGAAGTGAGTTGACGATGATCCCGCACGAGTACTTCGCTCCGCAGCCGACATCGGCCGCGGAGCTCCCCGATCCTCTTCCGTTGCTGCGCAGTGTCACTCAGGGGGTGCTGGAGGTCTTCGCTGGGGTCCGTGAGGTCGACCAGCTCGCGCGCTGGTTCAACGAGGACGCGTTTCAGCGCCTCATCGCGCGGGCAAACCTCTCGGCGCGGGCGCGGAGTGCGCGAGGCGTCGCTCCCGTGCGCCCCGTCTTCGCGATTCGTTCTATCCGCACGGCGGAGCCCGCCGACGGCGTCGTCGAAGCCGTCATCGTCGTGGCGGGTCCGGGGAGGACCCGCGCCGTCGCGATGCGCCTGGAGGGGCTCGATCATCGGTGGCGGGCGACCTCGCTCGCTGTCCTCTGACCGGCGTGCGGCGATTAGGCTGAGAGGATGTCGACCCTCAGCGATCTCGTTCATGCCCAGGGAATCCTGACCGACGACGACGTCGAATGGCTGCACCGTCTCGCAAGCGATGGCCAGCTTCTCGCCGACCTTGCC
>JAATFJ010000156.1 GCA_015655255.1 Actinomycetales bacterium
CACGACGGCGCTGATCGCCAACTCGACGGAGCCCATTCCGGCTGCGCCGCGATCGCCTGCAACGCCTGGACGGCCTCCTCCGGCTCTCCCACGCATTCGAAGGGCTTCGACGACCCCACGCCGAGGATGTCGCGGAATCCATCCGCGAGGGAGACATCGTCGAGCAGATCGCGGGAGAACACCTCCACGAGCGCGTCCTTCCCCAGGTATGGCGCGAGGATGAGGAACACGAACTGGCATTTGGGGCACGTCCCGCACCAGCGGCGCTCCCGTGCCTGCGCGTCGAGCACGTAGGCGCGATTGCAGCTGTTGAAGACCGGGCGATACGCGGGGAGACGGGAGAAGGCGCGCGCGACGTCGAGCTCGCGGTAGCCGCGCAGCAGCGAGAAGAAACGATCCGGGGCGAGGCCGTCCGCGCGCAGCGTGTCGCGCAGCAGGTCCTCGAACTGCAGGCTCTTGGACCACTGGTGATTGATGGAGCGGCCGCGCCATTCCAGGTTCCCGTAGTTGGCCGACTCCTCGTTGGAGAAGACAACGGAGCCGAGACCCGCGAGGTCCGCAGCGATCATCCCGATGAGCGCATTGATCGCGGAGACGGGGACGTGCCCGTTGAGGGCCCCCTGTGCGTTGGCGGCGAGGAGACCTCTGTCGATGCTCCGGCGAAGCGTGACAGCGGGGCGGCCGGCGACGCGCTCACACTCCGCAATCGCGCCGAGGCCGTTGACGGAGTACAGCTCGGGCTGCGGGCCGCGCGCCTTGAGCGCCTCGATGGAGACGATGGAATCCTTGCCGCCGCCGACAGCGACGAGCGGCGCGCGTCCAAGGATCCGCTCCGCGTCGGCGAGGGACGCGGCCTCCGCACCCTCTGCGTCGGCCCGTTCCTCCGCCTCGATCGCGGGGGTGAGCTTCCACTCGACGTCGTTGCGGTAGGCGTACTCGCCCAGACCGTGCGCGACGACCTCAGCGAGGAAGCGACGTTCTGCGGACGAGAGCGGGAAGGCGACGCGGATCGTCGCGGAGCGGGTGGCCTTGTAATAGCTCACCGAGGAGGCGAGGGCGAGCAGGCGGAGCAGCGGCTCGGCAGGACGCGGTGCATCCGCCGTGGTGACGTCGGCGAAGGAGACGCCCTCGACGAAGGGCTGTTCTTGCCCGTCGATAACGGCCGTGAACGAGGCACGGTACTCGCTGCCCTCGATCGCGAAACCCTCGATGACGAAGACGGAGCCGTCCGGCGTCACCGCCGCGGATCCGCCCCTGACTTCCGCTGCTGACATACGCTTCCGCTTCCTTCCGGCACCGGACCGCACGAAAGGGGCCCGGGAACGCCCTCCCCGATGATAGTCGACCCCTACCTCCTGCTCGCCCTTCGCGGGGCCGCACGGTGGGAGCGCGCCGTAGAGTTGTGCCTATGGCGACGACCTCACTCCTCACCGATCACTACGAGCTGACGATGCTGGGGGCGGCGCTGCGCGACGGCACCGCCCATCGTCCCTGCGTGTTCGAGCTGTTCTCGCGTCGCCTGTCCGGGGGGCGGCGCTTCGGTGTCGTCGCGGGCACGGGGCGTCTGCTCTCCCTCCTCCGCGACTTCCGCTTCGGCGAGGAGGAGCTGCGCTTCCTCCGCGACAACGGGATCGTCGGCACCGAGACGCTGCGCTATCTGGAGGGGTATCGCTTCGGCGGCACGATCCGCGGCTACCGGGAGGGCGAGCTGTACTTCCCCGGTTCCCCCGTCCTCACCGTCGAGGGCAGCTTCGCCGATGCCGTCGTCCTGGAGACTCTCGCTCTCAGCGTCCTCAACTACGACTCGGCCGTCGCCACGGCCGCCTCGCGCATGAGCATCGCCGCCGGGGAGCGCCCGCTCGCCGAGATGGGGTCTCGACGAGCCGAGGAGCATGCCGCCGTCGCCGCCGCCCGCGCCGCCTACATCGCCGGGTTCGGCGCGACGAGCAACCTGGAGGCGGGGCGCACCTGGGGCATCCCCACCATGGGAACCGCCGCACATGCCTGGACCCTCCTGCATGACTCGGAGGAGGATGCGTTCCGCGCGCAGATCGATGCGTTCGGCCTCGACACGACGCTGCTCGTGGACACGTACGACATCGCGCAGGGCGTGGAGACGGCGATCCGCGTCGCGGGAACCGGGCTCGGCGGCGTCCGGATCGACTCGGGCGATCTCCCCCTCGCCGCCGCCGCGGTGCGCGCACAGCTCGATGAGCTCGGCGCGACCCAGACGCGCATCACCGTGACGAGCGATCTCGACGAATACGCGATCGCCGCCCTCGCGGCGTCCCCCGTCGACGCCTACGGCGTCGGCACCTCGGTCGTGACCGGATCCGGTCACCCCACGGCGAGTATGGTCTACAAGCTCGTCGCCCGCCAGGACACCGCAGGCGCCTGGATCGGGGTCGCGAAGGCCTCGGCGGCGAAGGCGACGCAGGGCGGCAGGAAGGCGGCGTTCCGCACGCTCACCGACGGTGTCGCGACGGCGGAGACCGTCGTCGTCTCGGACGGTTTCGAGGAGCTGGAGACGCCCGCGCAGCATCCGGATTCGCGGGCGCTGCAGGTGGTCCTCGTCGCGGCGGGCGAGATCGACCCCGCCTTCGAAGGAGCAGAGGGGACGCAAGCGGCGCGGGAGCATCATCTCCGCGTCCGCGAGGAACTCCCGGTGCGCGCACTCGCTCTGAGCAAGTCCGACCCCGCCATCCCCACGGTGTTCGTCGACGCCGAGGGATAGCGCGCTGTCAGCCCATCATCGATTCGTAGATCTCCTTGCAGGTGGGGCAGATGGGGAACTTCTCCGGGTCTCGGCCCGGTGTCCACTTCTTTCCGCACAGCGCACGCACGGGCTTTCCGGTGATCGCGGATTCGAGAATCTTGTCCTTCTTGACGTAGTGGGAGAATCGCTCATGGTCGCCCGGCTCGAGGTTCTCCTCGCGGAGAAGCTCTTCGAGTTCGCGGTCGAGCGTGGCCACGCCGCCCTGATCCGGACTTTCCAGCGGAGTACTCATAGCCGTGATTCTAGTCGTCCACGGTCGTGGGGGCACCGCGCTCAGGAGGTCTCGACGAACTCCATGATCTGTTCGCCGGACCGCTCGTAGATGGCGCCGCCGATGACCGCGCCCGCGGCAAGGACGACGATGCCCGTTCCCAGCCCGCACCAGAACACGACGCCCCCGGGTGTCCCCTCGTCCATGACCGTCCGCGCGAAGAGCCAGATCGTGGGCACGCTGAACAGCAGAGCGCCGAGGAAGACGCCCGCCTGCCCGAACGATCCGCGCGAGGCGGCGCGCTGCGGTTGCTGGAAGGGGCTGTCCCCGGGATGGGACACGGCGTAGGGGGAGACGACGGAGGAGATGCTGGAGAGGCCGAGCCCGCTGAGGAAGAGGCTCGCGGCCAGTCCCGTGAGCGGGAGCAGCAGGTGCCATCCCGCGACGATCGACAGCGAGAGCGGGATCGCGAGAGCGAGAACGGGGACGGCGACGAGCACGATGGGGATGAGCCGTCCGAACCGGTCGGATATCCCCCGGGCGCCGCTGACGACATGGGTCCAGAACGCCGTCGAGTCGTAGGCGACATCGTTGTGCGGAAGCCAGCCGAAGAAGAGGGCCATCACGGGGACTGGCATGAGCAGGGCGATGCTCATCGGCACGCCGGCGACGAGGAGCGGCAACACGGTGAGGGCGCCCGCGACAGGGACGACGAGGATGTTGACGATGTAGCGGCGGTCTCGCAACCAGTAGACGAGGCTGCGCGCCGCGATCGCGCCGAAGGCGTTCGCGGGAAGAATGGCGAACCAGCCGAGCCCGGTGCGCTCGC
>JAATFJ010000101.1 GCA_015655255.1 Actinomycetales bacterium
ATGGCCTCGGCGAGGTTGGTCTTCCCCTGTCCGTTGCGGCCCACGAGCACGTTCGGTCCCGCGTGCAGGGAGAGTTCTGCGGTCGCGTAATTGCGGAAGTCAGCCAGGCTCAGGTGCTCCACAATCACGGTGTTCACCCTACCTTCTGGCTCCGACACACCCGCCCGCTGCGACGCCTTCCCGCCCGGCTGGATCCGATTCCTCGGAGAGCAGCAAAAGCGTCGGAAGAAATCCGCCGCATCCTCCGAGATTCCTGCGTTTCTCCGAGATTCGTGTGGGTGCTCAGCGGAGCAGGAGGTTGGGCTGCAGCAGATAGCGGAACGAGTCGGACCCCGCCTGGTCGACCGAGGTCTGGCTCGTCACGAGGACTGGGCTCAGCTTGTTCGCATTGTCGCTGGAGGTGAAGGTCACCCGGACGAACTCGCTCTTGACCGCGCCGAGCGCCTCGATAAGGTACTGCGGGTTGAGGCCCAGGGTGACATCGTCCCCGCCGGTGAGGTGCGCATCGACGGATTCTGAGGCGCGAGCGTGCTCGCTGCCCGAAGCATCCATCGTTACGGCGTCAACCGTGAAGGTGAAACGCAGCGGGGCGGCACGATCGAGGACAAGCGCGACACGGCGCACCGCTTCGATGAGCTCGGAGGTGCTGACGACCGCATAGTGGTCAACGGTCTCCGGGAAAAGTCGACGCACGGGAGGGAAGTTGCCCTTGATGAGCAGCGAAGTCACCGTCTTGTTGCCCGCGGTGAACGCGATGATCTCCCGATCCCCTGACCCGGAGAATGCGATCTGAATCGTTCCGGCGTGGCCGAAGGTCTTTCCGACCTCCTGCAGCGTACGGGCGGGAACGAGCGCGGTCTGTTCGGTCTCGTCGCCGTCCCAGTCCACATCGCGCAGCGAGACGCGGTAGCGGTCGGTCGCGACGAGACTCAGCGTCTGCCCGCTCACCGAGAGCTGCACACCCGTGAGCACGGGTGTCACATCGTCGCGTGAGGCGGCGAAGGCCACCTGTGCGATCGCGGTGCTGAACTCCTCCGCGGGAACGACGCCGGACGAACCAGAGACCTCGGGGATCGAGGGGTATTCCTCGACGGGCATGGCCGCGAGGGTGAAACGTGCGGAGCCGCAGGTGACGGCGATGCTGCCATCCTCGGCGACGGCGACGTCGATGGGGGCGTTGGGCAGGCGGCTCGCGATGTCGGAGAGCAGGCGGCCGTGGACAAGGATCGTGCCCGGTTCATCGACAGAGGCCTCGATCGTCGTGCGCGCGGAGGCCTCGTAGTCGAAGGCAGAGAGCGTCAATCCCTCCGGTCCTGCCTCGATGAGGACACCGGCGAGGATCGGCTGCGGGTTGCGCTGCGGGAGAAGCTTGACGACGAAGGACACGGCTTCGCTGAAGACATCTCGGTTGACCTGGAACCTCACGGGCGCTCCCTTGTCGTCGTTCTTTGCGCGTGGTTAGGGGCTTCCCATGCTAGCCCTACCGATGAGCAGCCCCCTACGACGTGTCGTTCTCCGTCCCGATTTTGTCCGCCGTTCGCCCACCGGTGTCCCGTAGAGGTGATCGAATCGCCTTCTCTCTGGGTTAACTCCTTAACGGTATTAACAGGTGTGGATTCTGTGGATAAGTCGGTGGATAGCAGAAGCGAGTAGGAAACTACATCGGTGTGAGATGTGGATGCGGTGCGGAAACCGCGGGAAATCAAGGGAGTCCGCGACCGAGCCTTCGAGCGAGTTTTCCACAGGCTTGAGGGGTTCGAGGCATATCCATCCCGATTAACCCCCTTCTCATCCACAAGTTATCCACAGGACGTGAGGGTGTGCGAAAGCGCGTGTGAACAGGGTTTGCGCCCCGTTCCGCTTCCGCGAGACGGCTCAGCGCCGGCCGAGCTGCGTCGTGATCTCGGTGACATGGTTATAGATCGAGCGACGTTCCTTCATGAGGTCGCTGATCTTCTTGTACGCGTACATGACGGTCGTGTGGTCGCGGTTGCCGAAGAGCTGGCCGATCTTCGGCAGGGACAGATTCGTGCGTTCCCGGCACAGGTACATGGCGATCTGCCGGGCGATGGCGATCTGCTGTGAACGGCTGGAGCCGTAGAGGTCGTCGACGGTGAGTTGGAAGTACTGTGCCGTGGCAGTGATGATGTCGGTCGGGGAGATGACGTTCATCTCCGTCTGGTCGACGATGTCGCGCAGCACCGTCTGGGCGAGTGCGATGTCGAGGGGCGAACGGTTGAGGCTCGCGAAGGCGGAGACGCGGATGAGCGCGCCCTCGAGCTCGCGGATGTTGGAGGAGACGAGAGTGGCGATGTATTCGAGGACCTCGTCGGGGATGTGCAGGGCCTCGCTCTGCGCCTTCTTTCGGAGGATGGCGATGCGGGTCTCCAGGTCGGGGGCCTGCACATCGGTGATGAGCCCCCATTCGAAGCGGCTGCGCATCCGGTCCTCGAAGCCGGTGAGGTGCTTGGGGGCGACGTCGCTCGTGATGACGACCTGCTTATTGTGATCGTGCAGGGTGTTGAAGGTGTGGAAGAACGCCTCCTGCGTCTCTGCGCGTCCCTGCAGGAACTGGATGTCGTCGATGAGGAGGATGTCCACCTCGCGGTAGCGGGCCTGGAAGGCGGAGCCGCGGTTGTTGGCGATGGAGTTGATGAAGTCGTTCGTGAACTCTTCACTGGAGACGTATCGCACCTTGACGCCCGTGTAGAGAGACTGCGCGTAGTCGCCGATCGCGTGGAGCAGGTGGGTCTTACCGAGACCCGAGTCGCCGTAGATGAACAGCGGGTTGTACGCCTTGGCGGGTGCTTCGGCCACAGCGACGGCGGCGGCGTGCGCGAAGCGGTTGGACTGACCGATAACGAAATTGTCGAAGGTGTACTTGGGGTTGAGGCGCGATTCGTGGCGCGACTGCACGGGCTGTTCTATGGGTGACTCGACGCGCGGCGGTTCGACGCGGCTGTAGTCGGTGACGACGATGGGGGCCGTGGACTGCTCGGCGAGCTCGTGGTTGACAACGACGCGGAACGAGGTCACCTCGTCGCCGATACGGCTCAGCGCCTCCATCATCGGGAGACGGAGCCTCTTATTGATCTGTGCCGAGGTGAGATCGTTGGGCACGTCGAGGTAGAGGGTTCCCGCCATGACCCCCGCGGGAACGGCGAGGCTGAGGAACCCCTGCAGCTGCGGCGTCACCCGCTCGTCCTGCTCCAGCAGTTCCCTGATGATCGTCCAGATGGGAACATCGGGCTGGGCGGCAGGGGACATGGTGCTCCAAATCGGCAGAAAAGGGGCACGCCCCCTGTGGATAACTTCGGTTGCCACGGTAGTCATCGGCACCGCGAAGGGCAACCTGCGTCTCGGCAAGATTTGCCCTTCCTGGTGAGAGGACGTAACCTTAGTCGGTTGACTTATGCCCGATTGGGCAGTTCCCGCTGTCTCCGGTAGAACGCATCCGGTGACACCATTCCGGAGTGATCTCATGAGCAAGCGTACTTTCCAGCCCAACAACCGTCGTCGCGCCAAGAAGCACGGTTTCCGTGCCCGCATGCGCACCCGTGCCGGCCGTGCCATTCTCTCGGCTCGCCGCGCGAAGGGCCGCACCGAGCTTTCGGCGTAATGTGCTGGCCCGTCCGCTTCGTCTGACGCGCGGCGACGATTACCGCATGGTGGTGCGTCGCGGAAAGCGCTGCGGAGGCGCTCGTCTTGTGACGAGCGCACTGGCGACGGGCGATGCGCGTTCTCCTCGTTTCGGCTTCATCATCAGCAAGCAGGTGGGCACCGCCGTGACACGCAACACCGTGCGGCGACGCCTCAAGGCGATCTGCGCGGAGACGGTGTCGGGTGTGCCGGAAGGCACAGACATCGTGATCCGTGCATTGCCGTCAGCGGCGACGGCGACCTTTGATGAGTTGCGCGGCGATGTGCGCCGGTGCATGACCCGCCTCCTCCCGGAGTCGGTGCGATGAGCGTTCTTCCTGCGGTATCGACGGGGACCGCACGGTTCCGTTTCACGGATCTCTGCCGGGGGCTTCTCCTCATTCCACGAAATCTCGTCCTCGCTTTCCTCACCGCCTATCGCGCGGTGATCTCTCCGCTGTACGGCGATGTGTGCGCGTATTACCCCTCCTGTTCCGCGTACGCTGTAGGTGCCGTTCAGCAGCACGGGGCCGTCAAGGGCGCGGTGCTCGCGGCCTGGCGGATCCTTCGATGCAATCCCTGGTCGCAGGGAGGCGTCGACGACGTCCACCCGCATGAACATTTCCGATACGACTTGACCGCCCGAGGTTTCGTCGTACCCGCTCGAAAGGACTGACCGGTGAGTCTTGACCTTCTGCTCGCCTCGGCCACGCCGTCTTCGACCTCCTCTTCCGGAGGAGGCTTCGACATCATCGGCGTCATCATGTGGCCGTTCAAGTTCCTCGTCGAGACGATCCTCGTTGCCTGGCACTGGATCTTCACGGCCATCGGCATGGACCCCGCGGCCGGTGCCACCTGGGTGCTGTCCATCATCGGCCTTGTCCTCGTCATTCGCGCGGCGGTCTTCCCGCTCTTCGTGCGGCAGATCAAGAGCCAGCGAAAGATGATGGAAATTGCTCCTGAACTGCGAAAAGTTCAGGAGAAATACAAGGGTAAGCGCGATCAGCTCTCCCGAGAGGCCATGAGCCGGGAGACGATGGCGCTGTATAAGAAGCACGGCACGACGCCGATGTCGAGCTGTCTCCCACTCCTCGTGCAGATGCCGTTCCTGCTCGGCATGTTCTACACGCTCAGCGACATCAAGAAGCACCACGAGGCGGGTACGGGTGGTGTCGGGCTGCTCAACCAAACGCTCACCGAGCAGTTCTACGATGCGAAGCTCTTCAACGTCGCCTCACTGCACACGAACCTCATCGATGCGATCAACAACAAGGAGGCGGGCTGGGTCTTCACCGTCACGATCCTCGTCATTCTCGTGGTCCTCATGATCGGTTCGCAGTTCCTCACGCAGCTGCAGATCATCTCGAAGAACCTCTCCCCCGAGGCCAAGACCGGCCAGGCCTACCAGATGCAGCGCATCATGCTGTTCATCCTCCCGCTGGGCTTCATCTTCTCCGGTGTGTTCTTCCCGCTCGGCGTGGTCATGTACTGGTTCATCTCCAACCTGTGGACGATGGGTCAGCAGTTCCTGGTCATCCGTGAGATGCCGACGCCCGGTTCCGAGGCGGCTAAGCAGCGCGAAGAGCGTCTGGCCCGGAAGGGGAAGGCGATCGATTCCTCTGGCAAGGTGGTCTCCCTGCAGTCCTATGAGGCCGAGCAGCAGCGCCTTCTCGAGGAGGCGGAGCGGGTCAAGGAGAGCGCGCCCAAGCGTCAGCAGCCCGTGGGGAAGAAGCGTGCGAAGAACCAGCACAAGAAGGGAAGCCAGTCATGACGACCGAGAACACGGTGGATGAGGCGGAGCCGACGGTCGCCGACCTGGAGGGTGAAGGCGATATCGCCGCGGACTTCCTCGAAGAGCTCCTGGACATCGCGGACATCGATGGAGACCTGACGCTGGATGTACGACAGGGACGGGCCTACGTCTCCGTGGAGGCGGAAGCCGGTGCGGAAGGCCTTTCGCTCCTCTCCTCCCCCGAGACGGTGCAGGCCCTGCAGGAACTGACGCGGCTCGCCGTGCAGTCCAAGACCGGTGCGTTCTCGCGCCTTATCCTCGACATCGGCGGGTCCCGCGACACGCGGCGTCGCCAGTTGGAGTCTCTCGTGGATGCCGCGGTCGCCAAGCTCGACGAGGGTGCCTCGCAGGCGTCGCTGCCGTCGATGTCCAGTTATGAGCGCAAGCTCGTGCATGACATCGTGTCCGAGCGGGACCTCGTGTCCGAGTCCTACGGAGAAGGCGCCGATCGCCACACGGTCATTCGCCGTCGGTGATGTTTCACATGAAACATCACCGTGGACGGGCACGATGACGGCGACGGAAGTCGAGCCCGCGGCGGCGGCCGAACTCTTCGGTGATCGCATCGAGCTGGCGCGCGGATTCACTGCAGCGCTCGCTCGTGAAGGCGAGGAGCGCGGGCTGATCGGCCCACTGGAACTTCCCCGTCTCTGGTCTCGGCACGTACTGAACAGCGCCATCGCCGCTCCCCTCTTTCGTGGTCACTCGGCGGATATCGGGTCCGGCGCCGGTTTGCCGGGCATGGTGCTCGCGATCGCGCGACCGGATGTGGAGTGGACGCTCGTCGAACCGATGGAGCGCCGCGTGGTGTGGCTCAGTGAGCAGGTCACCGCACTGGGCCTCACGAACGTGACGGTTGTCCGTGCGCGTGCGGAAGAGGTCCGTCCCCTCGCCCAGTTCGATGTGGTGACGGCCCGCGCCGTGAGTGCCTTGCGTACTCTGATCCCTCTCACGGCACCGCTCGTGCGTGACGGCGGTGAGCTCGCGGTGCTGAAGGGCGTCAATGCGCCCGCGGAGATCGATGCGGCAGGGAAGCAGATCGCGAAGTTCCGGCTCAGTGACGTGCGCGTGGAGGTTCTCGGCGAGGGCGTACTCGCCGAGACTACGCGCGTTGTCCGTGCAACAGTGCGGGCTTAGGCCGTGTTGCTAAAGGCGCTGTTGAGCCAGTGGAGTGTCGCGGCGAGGCAGAGGCCAGCGTGGTAGTTGCGGGCGAGTTTGTCTGATCGCATCGC
>JAATFJ010000278.1 GCA_015655255.1 Actinomycetales bacterium
GGAGGAACTGCGCCGCGTCGTACGCCTCCTCGACGTCGTCCGCTCACTCGCGGAACGCGAGGAGCGTGCCGAAGTGGTCTCCGCGAATGAGGCGCCCACCGGAGCGGGATTGGCCTCCTCCGCCTCCGGATTCGCCGCGCTCGCGACGGCGGCGGCTACGGAGTTCGGCCTGGAGCTCTCGCAGAGGGACCTCAGCAGGCTCGCGCGCCGTGGCTCCGGCTCCGCGACGCGTTCGATCGTGCCCGGGCTCAGCGTCTGGCACGCGGGCGACGATGAGGAGTCCTTCGCCGAGCCCGTCTCCGGCCCTGAGCTGCGCATGGTCATCGTCACCGTCACAGACAAGAAGAAGGCCGTCTCCAGCCGCGACGCGATGCGCAGCACCGCACTCACTTCCCCTTACTACCCGGCCTGGATCGCCTCCACGCGGCAGAGTCTCGAAGCCATGCTCTCGGCCCTTGCCGATGAGGACTTCACCCGCATCGGCCGAATCACGGAGTCGCACGCACTGCGGATGCACGCCGTCATCGAAGCCTCCGATCCGCCGGTCCGCTACCTCGCTCCGCGGAGCATCGCCGTCTTCGACGCCGTCGCGGCACTCCGTGAGAGCGGCACGGAATGCTATGCCACCGCGGATGCGGGCCCCAACGTCGCCGCCGTCGTGCGGCCGGACGACGCGGCCTTCGTCGCCACCGCCCTGTCCGCGTTCGGTGACGTCCGTATCGTCCGACCCGGCCCCGGCGCCGCATTGGTCGCCACCACAGGGGACGGAGAACCACAGCACAATCGGGAGGGGAACCCGTGATCGAAACCCGCGCGCCGGGAAAGCTCTACATCGCGGGGGAATACGCCGTCGTCGAACCCGGACAGCCCGCTGTCCTCGTCGCCGTCGACCGGTACATCACCGTGAGCCTCACTGAGGGGACCGATGTGGGGCGCGTGCACTCCAGCGAGTACGGGCGCCTGCCCCTCGTCTGGGTGCGCGATCAGGACAGCGACAGCATCGTCCTTGAGCACGCCCCCTTCGACTACGTCTTCGCGGCGATCTCCGCCGTGGAGCAGCTGCGCGCCGAACGCAAGCTCGCGCCGCGCTACTTCGATCTGCACATCGGCACGGAGCTCGACGATGCCAACGGACGCAAGTTCGGGCTGGGCTCCTCCGGTGCGGTCACCGTGGCCGTCATCGCTGCCCTCGACGAGTTCTACGGGCTGCAGCTCACGCGCGCAGAGCGCTTCAAGATCGCCCTCCTCGCCACGATAGAGGTCGCGCCGAAGGCATCGGGAGGTGATCTCGCCGCGAGCACGTTCGGCGGCTGGATCCGCTACACCGCACCCGATCGCGAGGTGCTGCGCGCCGTGCGGGCGGAGCACGGCATCGTCCACGCGCTCACGGACACCGCCTGGGACCTGTGCTCGGTCAAGCGGCTCCCCAAGCCGCAGACACTGCAGCTGCTCGTGGGGTGGACAGGCTCCCCCGCCTCCACCGAACGCCTCGTGGAGGGGGTGCGCCGCTCAGAGCCGGCAAGTGCCCGACAGTACACCTCGTTCGTCGACGAGAGCCGCGCCTGCGTGGATCTCCTCGTCGCGGCCCTCGAAGGCGATGAGGCGAGCGCGCTGCCCCTCATCCATCGTGCGCGCCGACTCCTGCAGCAGCTGGGCAACGCCGCCGACATCCGCATCGAGACCGATGAGCTCCGCGCCCTGTGTGATATCGCGGAGCGGCACGGCGCCGCGGCGAAGCCGTCCGGCGCGGGCGGAGGCGACTGCGGCATCGTGCTCGCGCGCACGGGAACCGATGTCGATGCGGTCCTGCGCGAATGGGAGGCACACGAAATCCGTCTCCTGCGCCTCGCCGTGCACCCTCCGGAGGGCCGGATCGATGCCCTCTGAGGACCCCTCGCTGCGCGCCTCGCGCAAAGACGAGCACGTGCGGCTGGCCGCGGCGCAGGAGCGTCCCGCCCATAACGACTTCGACGACATTGAGTTCCTGCACCACGCCCTCGTCGGCGGGGATGCGGCAACCGTCGACCTCGGCGTGACCATCGCCGGGCGTCGCTGGGACCTCCCCCTCTACGTCAACGGGATGACGGGCGGCACCGAGCGCACGACGCGCATCAATCGCGAGATCGCCATCGCGGCGCGCGAGACGGGCCTTGCCATGGGCTGCGGCTCGGTGTCCGTCGCTCTCGACGATCCCGCCGCCGCAGAGGGGTTCCGCATCATCCGCGCGGAGAACCCCGACGGCGTCGTCCTCGCAAACATCGGCGTCGGCCGCAGCGGGGCGGATGCCGTCCGTGCCGTCGAGCTCGTCGAGGCGGACGCCCTGCAACTGCACCTCAACGCCGTCCAGGAGACCGTCATGCGCGAGGGCGCGACGGACTTCTCCGGCTGGCTGCGCTCCGTGGAGGACGTTGTCCGGCACTCTCCCGTTCCTGTCATAGCCAAGGAGGTCGGTTTCGGCCTCAGTAGGCGCACGCTGCGGACGCTCGCCGATCTCGGCGTCGGCATCGCGGATGTCGCGGGCGTGGGCGGAACGGACTTCGTGCGGATCGAGAACGATCGCCGCGACGATGCGGACTACAGCTGGCTCGTCGGCTTCGGGCAGTCCGCAGCGGCCTCGCTGCTGGACGCTCCGGAGGATGGACCAGAGCTCCTCGCCTCCGGCGGGGTGCGGAATCCCTTCGACGTCGTGAAATCCCTTGCCCTGGGCGCCTCCGCCGTCGGCGTCGCCGGCCTTTTCCTGCGCGCAGCCCTCGATGACGGTGCCGAGGGTCTCGTCACGCTCGTGGAGCAGTGGCGCGGACAGCTGCGGGAGGTGTTCGCCCTTCTCGGTGCTGCGAACCCCGCACAGCTGCTCGGCACCGATGTGCTTGTGCGCGGCCGGCTGGCGGAGTTCGCCCGGTTGCGCGATATCGACCTGGCGGCCTGGACCCGCCGCTCCGACAGCAGGTAGAACGGAGAACACCATGGCGCGCGACGCAGACGTCCCCACGCTCATCCCCACCCGGTGGGTGGGACCGATCCGGATCTCCGGGGCGGTCGATGGCGATATCGAGGTCCCCCTTGCCACCTACGAAACGCCGCTGTGGCCGTCCGTGGGACGCGGTGCCCGCGTGAGCAGAGCGATCGAAGGTGGCATCCGCACGGTCGTCATTGACGAGCGCATGACGCGGTCTGTCCTCTTCACGGCGGCGGGAGCGCTTGAGGCGCATTCCGCCTCCGTCGCGATCATGGAGCG
Source organism: Actinomycetales bacterium (assembly GCA_015655255.1). Next base: position 3,236 of record JAATFJ010000278.1, read on the forward strand.
TTTTGCGGAACTCGCCGAGGTCGTCGCGGCGGGGAGCAGACACGCAACGCTCATCGAGATTCATCCCGAGATCGTCGGCGATCTCCTCTTCGTCCGCTTCGCCTTCACGACGGGCGATGCCTCAGGACACAACATGGTGACGGCCGCTTCCGAAGCGCTCATGGAACGCATTCTGTCCTGGGGCCTCGACATCGACTACGGCTCGATCTCCGGAAACTTCTGCGCCGATAAGAAACCCACCGCGGTCAACGGCATCCTCGGGCGCGGGCGCAACGTCATCGCCGATATCCTGCTGCCGCATGACATCCTCCACGACGTGCTGCGCACGGATGCCCGCAGGCTCACCGATCTCGTCGTGCGCAAGAATCTCGTAGGCGGCACGATTGCCGGTTCTCTCCGCTCCGCGAACGCCCACTATGCAAATATGCTCCTCGCGGTATATCTCGCAACGGGTCAGGACGCGGCAAACATCGTCGAGGGCTCGCAGGGCATCACCTTCGCCGAGGAGCGCGACGAGGGAGTCTACTTCTCCTGCTCGCTCCCCCACCTGATTGTCGGCACCGTCGGCAACGGCAAGCACCTCGCACACGTCGAGGAGGCGCTTACGAGGCTCGGTTGCCGCGAGGACCGCCCCTCGGGCGCAAACGCCCAGAGGCTTGCCGCTATTACCGCGGCGACAGTGCTCTGCGGGGAGCTCTCTCTGCTCGCCGCGCAAACCAATCCCGGCGAGCTCATGGCCGTGCACCGCAAGATGGAGCGCAACGAGAAGGCGGGACGATGATGACCGTCGGAATTCACGATCTCGAGGTCGCAACCACCCACCATGTGCTCGACCTCGCCGTCCTCGCCGCTGCGCGCGGGGTCGATCCGGACAAGTACCGCATCGGTCTCGGCCAGCACGAGATGAGCATGCCCGCCGTCGACGAGGACGTCGTGACCTTAGGCGCCGCCGCCGCACTCCCGCTCATCGAGCGGCACGGCACGGAGGGCATCCGCACGCTGCTGTTCGCGACGGAGTCCGGCGTCGACCAGTCGAAGTCCGCGGCCGCGTGGACACACCGCCTCCTGGGCCTACCTCCGCAGGTCCGCGTCGTCGAACTCAAGCAGGCATGCTACGCGGGAACCGCGGCACTGCAAACGGCGCTCGGGATCGTCGCTCGCTCCCCCACGGAGAAGGTGCTCGTCATCGCGAGCTACATCGCGCGTTACGCTCTCGACTCCCCCGGGGAACCGACGCAGGGCGCCGGAGCTGTCGCCTTCCTCGTGACCGCGGACCCTGCGCTCGTGGAGATCGAGCCGGTGTCCGGCATACACACCGCCGATATCGACGACTTCTGGCGGCCGAATGATTCCACGGTCGCCGTCGTCGATGGGGCGCTGTCGCTCAAGACCTATCTCGATGCGGCCACGGGTGCCTGGGACGATTTCGTCGCCCACGGTGGTGAGACGGCGATCGACCGACTGTTGTTCCACCAGCCCTTCGGGAAGATGGCCGTCAAGGCGCAGCAGCGGTTGGCTCGGCACACATCCGTCGAGGTCGATGCGAGCGGTGTGGAGTGGGGCGCGGCGTACAACCGACGGCTCGGTAACACCTACACGGCCTCGGTTTATGCCGCGCTTGCGGCGCTTCTCGACCACGATCCGTCGGTGGCAGGCGGGCGCGTCGGCCTGTTCAGCTACGGATCCGGGAGCATCGGCGAGCTGATTACAGGGATCGTGCGCTCTGCGGGCGATGCCGCGGGACGTGCCGCGCGCGTGGAGGCTCGGCTGAACGCACGTGTACCCGTCTCCTTTGATGAGTACGTCGCGCTGCACGAAGGAGCCGTACACAGCTCCGCCGACGTCGAGCTGCCCGTCGTCGCAGCGGGTCCGTTCCGCCTCGCCGCCGTCCGCGGTGGACGCCGTATCTACGAGGCGTGCTAGCGGGCGGGCGCCCGCGCCTCGCGGGTCCGCGCCCTTACACTTCCGCGCCCTCGCGGATCCGCCGAACCACCCACATCACGCCGAACCACCCATCTAAATACGTGAATACGTGGGGGGCTCGGCAGGAGGTGGGGGCTGGGCAGGACGAGGTGCGCGCGGACGAGCGGGAGGACACGCGGGCGGCGTGCAGCAGCGCGCGCGCCGCGCCTACTCGCGCAGCGTCGCGCCGAAGCGCTCCGCAGCCACCGCGACCCCGGCAAGCTTGGCCTCGGAGGCTTCCGCCGCCGTGAGGGTGCGATCCGCGGCACGGAAGCGCAGCGCGAAGCTCAGGCTCTTGGCACCATCCGGCAGTCCCTCGCCCCGGTAATCGTCAACGAGACGTACAGACTCCAGCAGATCCCCCGCCCCTTCCACGAGTGCCGCACGCACGTCGCCCGCAACGGTCGCCGCGGGAACGACGAGAGACACGTCCTGCGTCGCTGCGGGGAACGGAGAGAGCGATGCCGCGACGATGCGCTCCCCCGCCAGGGTGAGCACGCGATCGAGATCCAGCTCCAGGACGACCGCACGGCCAGGAAGATCAGCCTCCTCCGTCACCGAGGGGTGAAGCTCGCCGACGTAGCCCACCTCTTCGCCCCGCACCGAGAGCACACCGGTACGTCCGGGGTGCAACGCAGCGCGCTCCCCCTGTGCAACAGCGATCTCCACACCCGCGGCCACCGAGATCACGCGCACGGCGTCTAGTGCCTCGGAAAGCCCGTAGGACTCCGCGGCACGACCCGGCTGCCGCGCCGTCACCTGGCCGGTGAAGAGCGCAGCAACGTGTCGCTCCTGCGGCGGGATCGAGGCGTTGAGAGCCGAGAGCACCTCGTCGGTGGGCAGCTGCCCCAGCGGCGGCACCTCATCCGTCCCATAGACGACGCCTTCTTCCGGCACGAACACGACGCCCGTCTCGAAGAGCGCGAGATCCACGAGCCCGCGGGAGATGTTCCGGTGGGCGATCTGCAAAAGCCCGGGCACGAGCGAGCGCCGCAGGAACGGAGCCTGCCCGTCGAGCGCATTGGCGAGCTTCACGCTCGCCACATGCTCACCCGATGCGGAGCCGTGCCGATCGTTCTGCTCCTCGGTCGTGAAGGGGAACGCCTGGATCTCCACGAGACCTGCCGCGGCGAGCGCATTCGCGACACGGCGACGCCCCTGCTGCAGAGCCGTGAGTCCGCGACCGGAGGGCGGCGTCGGCAGCACGGAGGGGATGCGGTCGAGCCCGTAGATACGGGCGACCTCCTCCGCGAGCGTCCACTTATCCGTGAGGTCAGGGCGCCAGCTCGGCGGGATGACAAGCCAGCCGTCATCCCCCGTCGCCACCTCGGCGCCGATCATCTCCAGAGCACCCGTGATTTCCGCGTCTGTGTAGTCGACGCCGATCAGACCCGGCACGAAGGCGGCGGGGAGATCGATGCCCGCAATCGTCACCTCGTTGTAGAGAGCCGTTCCCAGATCGTCGATGCGCCCGCCCGCGAGCTCCACAAGGAGGTCGGCGACGCGGCGCGCGGCAACGAAGGGGATGAGCGGGTCCACTCCGCGCTCGAAGCGCTTGGACGCCTCACTGGGCAGCTTGTGCCGCCGGGCCGTGCGGGCGATGGAGACGGTGTCGAAGACGGCAGCCTCGATGAGCACGTTGCGGGTCTCGGGGCTCAGCTCGGTCGTGCCGCCGCCCATGACGCCGGCAAGACCGATAGGGCCGGATTCGTCGGTGATGAGCAGGTCTTCGGGGCTGAGCGTGCGCTCCTGCCCGTCAAGGGTCGTGATCTTCTCGCCCGCCTGCGCACGGCGGACAGTGATACCGCCCGTGAGCTTATCGAGGTCGTAGCCGTGGATAGGGTTGCCCAGTTCCAGCATGACGTAGTTCGTGATGTCGATGAGCACGCCGAGCGAGCGGATGCCCGCGAGCGCGAGGCGCGCGATCATCCACGGCGGCGTCGGTCGCGTGCCGTCGACATCGCGGACCGTACGCAGCACGAACTCCGCCACGGCGGAGTGTTCGCGGAGCGGCTTTGCATCGACCGTGAGCGAGAATCCGGTGCCAGGTTCCAGCTCCTCCCCTTCGCGGAGGCCCGGGTCGCGGAAGGCCGCGCCCGTGGCGTGCGAGTACTCGCGAGCGATGCCGCGGATGGAGAAGGCGTAGCCGCGATCGGGCGTGACGTTGATCTCCACGGCGACGTCGTCGAGACCGAGCAACGCGATGGCGTCCGTGCCGACGGGCGCATCGATGCCGAGCGAGGTCAAGATGAGGATGCCGTTGTGCTCGTCACCAAGTCCCAGCTCGCGCGCGGAGGTAATCATGCCGTCGGAGACATGACCGTAGGTCTTCCGGGCTGCGATGGGGAACGGGCCGGGCAGCACGGCGCCGGGCAGCGTCACGACGACCTTGTCACCCGGCGCGAAGTTGTGTGCGCCGCAGACGATGCCGCGGGGCTCTGACTCTCCGACGTCCACCTGGCACCAGCGGATCGTCTTGCCATTGGTCTGCGGCTCCTCCTCGAAGGAGAGCACCTGTCCGACGACGACGGGGCCGGTGATCTCGAAGCGGTGGATCTCCTCCTCCTCGAAGCCCACGGAGACGAGTGCGGCGAAGACATCCTCCGGGGTCGCCTCGATCGGCACATCGACGAATTCACGCAGCCACGAAAGCGGGACGCGCATCACACCACCATCCCGAA
>JAATFJ010000080.1 GCA_015655255.1 Actinomycetales bacterium
CGGCCTCGGTCGAGAGATGCACGTCATCGTCGGCCAGGGCCGCCTCGACACGGTGCTACAGGCGTCCCCGGAGGATCGGCGCGGCTTCATCGAGGAGGCCGCGGGCATCCTCAAGCATCGCCGCCGCAAGGAGAAGACGCTCCGGAAGCTCGATGCGATGCAGACGAACCTCACCCGGCTCAGCGACCTCGCGGGGGAGATCCGCCGTCAGCTCAAGCCCCTCGGTCGTCAGGCGGAGATCGCGAGAGAAGCGCAGACGATCGCCGCGGCCGTTCGCGATGCGAAGGCGCGCCTCTTCGCCGACGATGTCGTGGCGCTGCGCACCGCCCTCGCCGACCACACCCGCAACGAGCAGGAACGGCACAGCGAACGTCTCGTGCTCACCGCGCAGGCTGACGCGGTGCGGGCCGGGATCGCACGGCTGGAGAACTCGCAGGATTCTGTCGCGGTTGACGAGGCCCGCCGCATCGCCTTCTCCCTGGAGCAGGTGCAAGAGCGCATGCGCGGGCTGTACACGCTCGCGAATCAGCGCCTCGCCCTCCTCGGGACGGAGGAGGACGACGCGGCCGTCGCCGTCGTCACGGTGACACAGACGACGATCGACGAGGCCCGTGCCGAGATCGATGAGATCTCCGCAGGACTCGGAGACGCGCAGGATGCGGCGGCCGCCGCGAGCCGTGTCGTGACGCAAGCGCGCGCCGAGCTGGACACGCTCGACGTCGAGATCGCCGAGCAGAGCGCGCTCGTCTCCCGGCACGATATGCAGCTCACGGCCCTGCGCGGGTCCGCGGAGGCTGCCGCTTCGGGGCTCGCCGCGGTCCGTGGCGCGGTGCTGCGGCAGCAGAACGCCTGGGAGGCCGCTGATGAGCGCCGCCGGCAGGCCGCCGAGGCGCGCGAGCAGTTCGAGGAGGCCGAGGCGCCGGAGGGCACGGCCGCGGAGCACGCCACCGCCTACGAGAACGCGCAGCGGGAGGCGACAGCGGCGGAAAGCGATCGCGATGCGTTGCGCGAACGACTGCACGCTGCGGAGCGCGAGGCCGATGCGCTCACCGCAAAAGCCGCGGCGCTGGGAAGCGCTCTCTCGCTCGCAGGCGGCGCGGCGGAGATCGTCGCCGCGGGAGCGGACGGCGTGCGCGGTCTCGTCGGCGACGCCGTGCAGGTACGACCCGGCTACGAAGCGGCTATCGCTGCGGTCCTGGGATCGCTCGCGGATGGCGTGCTCGTGGAGGATGCGGCGACGGCGTTCACTCTCGCGGAAGAATCAACGCGCGCGAGCCGTGGAGTCGTCGACTTCGTCATCGCCGAGAGCATCACGACGGAGCCGGTTTTCCCCGACGTCACGGGTGTCACACCCGCCATCGACGTCGTCACCGCCCCCGCGGGGGTGCGCGGTGTGCTCTCACACGTCCTCATCGCGGAGGATCTGGATGCGGCGCGCCGTGCCCGCACGGCCCTCGACGTCGCGGACGACACGGATACGACCATCGTCACGACCGCGGGGGACGTTGTCACCGCGCATACGCTGCGCAGCGGCTCTGGCGGGGAACGGTCGCGGCTGGAACTGGCCGCGGAGCGCGACGCGGCTCAGGATCGGCTCGCCGAGGTCCGCGTCATCGTCGACGCCCTCATCGCCGAGCGCACGGAACTCGCCGAACGCGTGGAGACGACGCGGAGGAACGCGAAGGAGGCGCTGCGCACCCTGCGCGAGTACGACGCGGCCCTCGCCACGCACGCGGAACAGCTCAATCGGGTGACGGTGCGGCACGAATCTGCCGTCGCCGAATGCGAACGTCTCGCAGCGGGGCTCGCCCAGGCGCAGGCCGCGGTGAGCGACGCAGAGGCGAAGGCGCAGGAGGCGAAGGCCGCCCTCGAATCCGCCGAAGCCGTGCCACGCCCCGTCCTCGACGTGGCCGGGCGCGACGGACTGCTGGAAGCGCTCGACATCGCCCGTGAGGGCGAGGTCGCCGCCCGGCTCGAGGGGGAGACGCTGCGCGAGCGCGTGCGTGCCGCCGAGGCGCGGGTGGTCTCGCTGGAACGTCAGCGCGAGCAGGAGAAGACGGCCGCCGCGGAAGCGGCCCGGCGTGCGGTCATCCGCCGGGCACAGCGGGAGACGGCGGCGGGCGTCGCGGAAGAACTGCCGCGCGTGCTCGATTCCCTCGACCGTTCGGTGGCCGAGGCACGGCTCGCTCTCGCGGAGGCGGAGGCCGCGAGAGCGGCGCAGAACGAGGAGCTCACGGCGCTGCGCGCACAGGAGAGCACTCTGCGTGAACGTCTCACGGGCCTCACCGAGAGCGTGCACGGTCTGGAGCTGCAGATTCACGAGAAGAAGCTGCACCTCACGAGCCTGCTCGAACGCGTCGCCTCCGAACTCGCGCTTGACGAAGACATCCTCGTCGCGGAGTACGGCCCGGATCAGCTCGTGCCGCGCGACCTCTTCGCCGCGGACGTGCCCTCCGGCGGGCGTTCCGAGGAGGACGATGCGGAAGAGCCCGTCGGGCTGCCCTTTGACCGGCGTATCCAGCAGCGACGCCTCGCGGAGGCGGAGCGCAAGCTCGCCCAGCTTGGCCGGGTGAACCCGCTGGCGCTGGAGGAGTTCGCGGCGCTGGAGCAGCGGCACGCGTTCCTCACCGAGCAGCTCTCCGATCTCACGAAGACCCGCGAGGATCTGCTGACGATCATCTCCGACCTCGACGAGCGCATGCAGACGATCTTCGCGAGCGCCTTCGAGGACACCCAGCGGGCCTTCGGCGAGGTGTTCCCGCTGCTGTTCCCCGGCGGTTCCGGCAGCATCTCGCTCACCGACCCCGACAACCTCCTCACCACGGGGATCGAGGTCGCGGTGCGCCCCGTCGGCAAGAAGATCGAGCGGCTCTCGCTTCTCTCCGGCGGCGAGCGCTCTCTTGCCGCGGTCGCCCTGCTCGTCGCGATCTTCAAGGCGCGTCCCAGCCCCTTCTACATCCTCGACGAGGTGGAGGCGGCACTTGACGACGCGAACCTCGGGCGGCTCCTCACGGTCTTCGAACAACTGCGGGAGAGCTCTCAGCTGCTCGTCATCACGCATCAGAAGCGCACGATGGAGATCGCGGATGCGCTGTATGGCGTCTCGATGCGCCAGGACGGCGTCTCCGCTGTCGTCGGCCAGCGTGTGGGGGACAGGGCCGCCGCGGAGTGACACGGCGGAGCGGAGTGACGCCGTAGGCTGGTTACATGGCGGAGAAGTCCTGGTCCCTCGGTAGCGCTCTGCGCGGTATGTTCGTCAAGCCCACGATCGACGAGACGACATGGGACGATCTGGAGACGGCGCTCCTCACGGCGGACTTCGGCCCCGACATCACCGAGCGCATCGTCGACGAACTCCACGAGAAGGTCGATCGCTACCGGACGACCGATCCGAAGGACCTGCAGCGGATGCTCCGCGAAACGCTGGAGGAGCGCTTTGCGAAGTTCGACACGACGCTGACGCTCTCCGAGCGACCCGCTGTTGTCCTCGTCGTCGGCGTCAACGGCGTGGGGAAGACGACAACGATCGGGAAGTTCACGAAGTTCCTTCGTGGCTATCAGCGCAGCGTCGTCGTCGGCGCCGCGGACACCTTCCGTGCGGCGGCCGTCGAGCAGCTCGCCACCTGGGCGCAGCGTGCGGGCGCGGCGATCGTGCGTCCACAGCAGGAGGGGCAGGATCCGGCCTCGGTCGCCTATCAGACCGTGGAATATGCGCAGCGCAACGGCACAGAGATCGCGATCATCGACACCGCGGGACGGTTGCACACGAAGAACGGGCTCATGGACGAGCTGTCCAAGGTACGCCGGGTCGTGGAGAAGCTCGCTCCCGTGAGCGAGGTGCTGCTCGTCCTCGATGCGACGACGGGCCAGAACGGCGTGATGCAGGCCGAGGCCTTCCTCGAGCATGCGGGCGTCACGGGGCTCGTCATCACGAAACTCGATGGCTCAGCGAAGGGCGGATTCGTGCTCGCCGTGCAGGAGCGCACGGGGATCCCCGTGAAACTCCTCGGTCAGGGAGAGGGCATCGACGACCTCACCGGATTCACACCGCACGTGTTCGCAGCCTCCCTTGTCGGCGCGTAAGGGTACCCAAGCCACTCGGAGACTGGTTTTATAGGGCTATGGCCATCGAACACGATTACTTCGGACTCCTGTCCTCTGGCCCGGACGGCTCGATCTTCTGGACGGAGACGGTCGAGCTCGGCGATCAGCAGGTCACCGTCGACCTCACGGCCCCGGACCAGGACGATGTCTCCACGGACGCACTCGATATCGCGGCCGCCCTCATCTCCGGCCTCGAGAGCGTCGACGCGACGGCGCGCCGCGGCATGCTCGCCGAGGTGGACGATCGCGCGAGCGAAGTCACAGAATTCATCCTGCAACAGCAGGAGACCTACGGGGACGAACTCGTCGAGGTGCTCGTCGACGTGAGCGGCGATGCGGCGGTCGACATCATCCGCTCCCTGCGGCTCATGAGCATGACGATCCTCGCCGACGAGCACGGCGGAACCGAGCCCTTCGCGGTGCTGGAGTACGCGCTCGACATGGATACCACCGACGATGTGCTCCTCGTCAACCTCTCCTCCGACGGCTCCGTGCAGTCGGTCATGAGCGCGGACTGACCGTGCGCAGGTCGCCCGATACGGTGAGGGGATGACAGCAACGCCGCGAGCGGGACGCCCGCGCGCCTCCTCGCGGGAGACGCTCGCAGAGGCGGCGTGCGAACTCTTCCTCGAACAAGGCTACGAGGCGACCTCGGTCGCCGACATCACCCGGCGTGCGGGCGTGAGCCGGTCGAGCTTCTTCAACTATTTCGCATCCAAGAGCGACGTGCTGTGGTCGGGGGTGGACGAGCGGATCGACATCGCTATCGACGCGCTCATCGCCGTGGGGGCAGAGGCCAGCGGTCCATCCGTACGTGCCATCCTCAGCGCGATCGTCCGCGATTTCGCACCCGATCCGCTGAGCCTCGCCCTGCGCAACGCGAGTGCCATGGGTCTGCAGGACGAACTCGTCCGCGATACCGGCGTACGCCATGCCCGGCTGTCCCGGGCCGTGTCCGCTTCGGCCGCCCGCGCGGGCATTCCCGTGATCACGGGCGACGTCCTGGGCTCGGCGTACGCCACTGCGGTGCTCTCCTCGCTGCGACTATGGGCGGAGCAGGGTGCCGGCAGGGGAACGCCCGAGGCCGTGCTCGACGCAGCGTTCGCCGCCGTCCACGCCCTGCCCTGGCAGAACTGATCGCCGAGCGCGGGACGAACTCCGGCTCTCGCTCAGCACGGAGGCGCCGCTCGCGTAGAATCGGAGCACCATGGCGACTTTTGGCACCCTCTCCGATCGGCTGACCGAGACCTTCCGCAACCTCCGCACGAAGGGCAAGCTCACCGCATCCGATGTCGACGGCACCGTGCGGGAGATCCGCCGCGCGCTGCTCGACGCGGACGTGGCCCTGCCCGTTGTGAAGGAGTTCACGGGGCGTGTGCGCGAGCGTGCGCTGGGCGACGAGGTCAGCAAGGCCCTCAATCCCGCACAACAGGTCGTGCAGATCGTCAACGAGGAGCTCGTGCAGATCCTCGGTGGCGAGCAGCGTCGGCTGGAGTTCGCCAAGACCCCGCCGACGGTCATCATGCTCGCGGGGCTCCAGGGTTCGGGGAAGACGACCTTCGCGGGAAAGCTGGCGAAGCAGCTCGAGGGCGAGGGACACACGCCTCTCCTCGTCGCCTGTGACCTCCAACGCCCCAATGCCGTCACCCAGCTGCAGGTCGTCGCGCAGCAGGCGGACGCCGCGATCTATGCGCCAGAGCCGGGAAACGGCATCGGGAATCCCGTCAAGGTCGCGAAGGACGGTGTGGAGTACGCGCGTCGCCAGCAGCATGACGTCGTCATCATCGACACAGCCGGCCGTCTCGGTGTGGATGCCGAGCTCATGAAGCAGGCATCGGACATCCGCAGGGCAACGAATCCGGATGAAGTCCTGTTCGTCATCGACGCGATGGTCGGTCAGGACGCGGTCAACACCGCCAAGGCGTTCCAGGACGGCGTCGATTTCACGGGCGTTGTCCTCTCCAAGCTCGACGGTGACGCGCGCGGTGGCGCGGCGCTCTCCGTCGCCTCTGTCACCGGACGCCCCATCATCTTCGCCTCGACGGGAGAGGGCCTCGACGACCTCGAGCCCTTCTACCCCGACCGCATGGCAAGTCGCATACTCGACCTCGGCGACATCCTCACCCTCATCGAGCAGGCCCAGCAGGCCTTCGACGAGGAGGAGGCTCTCAAGGTCGCCGAGAAGCTCGCCAATGAGGCGTTCACGCTGGAGGACTTCCTCGATCAGCTGCAGCAGATGAAGAAGATGGGCTCGATGAAGAAAATGCTCGGCATGCTGCCGGGCATGGGCCAGATGAAGCAGCAGCTGGAGAACTTCGACGAGCGCGAGATCGATCGCACCGAAGCGATCATCCGCTCCATGACCCCGGGGGAGCGGCACAACCCCAAGATCCTCAACGGTTCCCGACGGCTGCGCATCGCACGGGGTTCCGGTATGACGGTCACCGATGTGAACCAGCTCGTGCAGCGCTTCGAGCAGGCGGCGAAGATGATGAAGACCGTCGCGCGCGGTGGCACGCCGAACATCCCCGGTATGGGGCCAATGGGACGTCCGGGCGCGAGCGCCAAGCGGGGTAAGAAGGGCAAGAGCGCCCGCGGATCCTCCCGCTCGGGGAACCCCGCCAAGCGCGCCGCGGAGAACGCCGGAGCCGTCGTCGAGCTGGCAGCGCCCACCGGTTCCGGATTCGGGCTGGGACGGGGTGCCGCAGTGCCGACGGAGACGGATCTCGCCGAGATCCAGAAGCTCTTCGGGAAGGGCTGAGCAGCTCAGACCCGCACGGGCGTCGTGTCGACGCCGTGCTCCTCGCGGAGCATCCGCAGGCAGTTGTCGACCTCCGCCTCGACAGTCGTGGTGTCCCCGCCGACAAGCGGAACGAGTGCCTCTGCGATCGCCCGCACCGCCTCCGGGTGCGCATCGCCTGTGAAGGCGAGGTGGGTGCGCCGGAACACGACGTCGGCGACATGGCGGACGTGCTCCTGCTCGACCATCCAGCGCAGCTCTCGCTCGGTGAGCGCGTCGCCGAGAAGAGGCGCATCGGGCTCTTCCGCGAGGAAGGCGGCGACCTCCGCGGCGCGCGTGCCGTAGCGCTCGAAGAGCACCCGTCCGCGCGCATCGTCGCCGACATGCGCCCGCATCCATTCCTGGTAACGGCGCGGTGTGCGGGGGTACTCGTTCCCCCCGCCGATGGGCACCCCACGGGTCTGCCGGATGCGCGAGCGGCCCAGCTCATCAAGGACTCGATCCGTGAGGGTTTCTCCGAGCGCGCGGAACGTCGTCCACTTCCCGCCGACGAGACTCAGCACCGTCGGCCCCGCGGGGTCACGGCGCCGCTCGATGCGGTAGTCGCGTGAGACGAATCCGGGCGCCGTGTCCTCGTGATGGGGGAGCGGCCGAATACCGGAGAAGCGATAGACGATGTGCGAACGGTCCACGGCGATCGTCGGGAAGACGTGCGCGATGAGGGCGAAGAAGTAGTCGATCTCCTCCTCGGTGCAGCGAGCAGGTTCACGCGGGTCCGCCTCGAGATCCGTCGTCCCGACGAGCACGCGATCCCTCAAGGGATAGATGAGCACGATGCGCCCGTCGGAGTGCTCGAAGAAGATCTCCCGTCCGCCCGTGGCATCGAGCAGCTCCGGATGGTCGAGGACGATATGCGAGCCCTTCGTGCCGCCCAGGAAGGTCGTCGGGGTACCCAGTGCGGCGTTGGTGAGGTCGGTCCACGGACCCGAGGCATTGACGACGACGTCGGCGGTGACGGAGAACTCCGTGCCTGTTTCACGATCGCGGAGGCGGACGGCATCGTCCGCAAAACCCACGGCCTCGACGTAGTTGAGGGCGTGCGCTCCCGCGTGCGCGCGTTCGCCATCGTGCAGCACATCGAGGGCGAGGCGCTCCGGGTCGTGCACGGAGGCGTCATAGTAGGTCGCGGTGTACCGGATGCGCGGGTCGAGCCGGGGGAGCGCGGCGAGGGACTTCCTCCTGCCATGGAAGCGGTGGCGCGGCACGGTGCCACCCGCACGCGAGAAGGTGTCGTAGAGGGTGAGGCCGATCTTGATGAGGAAGGCGCCGCGCTCCTGCGGCCTGCCCTGACGGTGGGTGAGGAAGCGCAGTGGGGCGGCGAGGATGCCGGAGAAGCTCGAGTAGATGGGGATGGTCGTCTGCAGCGGCTTTACGTAGTGCGGGGCGATCTGCAGGAGCCCGTTGCGCTCCTGCACGGATTCCTTGACGAGACGGAACTCGCCGTTCTCCAGATAGCGGATGCCCCCGTGGATCATATGGCTGGACGCGGCGGAGGCTCCCGAGGCGAAGTCGCCGCGTTCGACGAGCACGACATCGACGCCCTGCAGTGCGAGATCACGGAACGTCGAGATGCCGTTGATCCCTCCGCCGATGATGAGCACACGCGTGCGCGCGGCCTCCCGTACTTCCCGAACGCTCGCTCGCTCCGCGACCTGTGCACCCATAGCGTCTCCTTGCCGTTCCCTCTATCCTCAGCAGAGTGGCACATTCGCGCAAGTGAACTGCACGAATGTGCATGGCAACGCACAGAGGAGACGAGGAACAACGGCATGACGGAGGATTCCCGGGCACCGCGCAGCGAGTCGGCGCTGCGCGCGGCGCAGCTGTACTACCTGCAGGACATGACGATGGAGGCCATTGCCCGGGAACTTCAGACGTCCCGTTCCTCGGTGTCCCGCCTGCTCAGCCAGGCACGGCAGTCCGGCCTCGTGGAGATCCGGGTGCGTACGAGCGAGGAGACCGAGTTGCGCCTTGCCGAGGGGATCCGTGCCCGCTTCGGCATCGCGGCCCACGTCGTGCCCGTGCCGCAGAACCTCTCCGAGGTGGAGCGACTCGAACGCGTCGCAATGAGCGCGGCGCGGCTATTGCCGATGTTCATCGATTCGCACATGATCATCGGCGTCGCCTGGGGATCGACCCTCGATGCGATCAGCAGGCAACTCCCGCAGAAGGAGACTCACAACAGCACCGTCGTGCAGCTCAACGGTGCGGGGAACACCGTCACGACGGGCGTCGACTATGCGAGTGAGATCCTGCAGCGCTTCGGTGCGGCCTTCGGATCCGGCATTCAGCAGTTCCCCGTGCCCGCCTTCTTCGACGATCCTGCGACGAAGGAGGCGATGTGGCGGGAGCGCAGCACGCGGCGCGTGCTCGAGCTGCAGTCCCGCGCCGATGTGTTGCTCTTCGGTCTTGGGTCCCCGTTCTCGGAGCTGCCCAGCAGGGTCTACAGCGGAGGCTACCTGGACAAGGAGGACTACCGTCGGCTGCGCGCGGATCGCGTCGTCGGCGACATCGCCACGGTGTTCTTCCGGGAAGATGGCACCTGGCGGGACATCGCCTTCAACGCCCGGGCGACGGGCCCCTCGTTCACCGTCATGAAACGCGCGGCGCGGCGTGTCTGCGTCGTCGCCGGCCCGCAAAAGCTGCCCAGTCTGCGTGGGGCACTGGCGACGGGGCTCATCACGGATCTCGTCCTCGACGAACAGCTGGCGGAGCAGCTTCTCGCGCGCTGATTGGCCGCACCCCGCGCTGCACGTTCGTGCAGGCCGTCCCGGACAGTGCGCGGAGTTCTTCTAGGCTGTCGGGCAGGGCGGACATTGCCGTCCCCGGATGCGGAGAACGTCATATGCACATCGTCGCGATCGATCAGGGCACCACGAGCACGCGCGCCATCGTCTTCGATGCGCAGGGCAGGATCGTCGCCTCGGCCCAGCAGGAGCCCGAGCAGATCTTCCCCCGGGCGGGCTGGGTGGAGCACGATCCGCGCGAGATCTGGACGAACACCCGCGGCGTGATCACCGAGGCCCTGCGTAGCGCCCACCTCGACGCGGAGGACATCGCGGCAGTGGGCATCACGAATCAGCGCGAGACCGTTGTCGTCTGGGACCGGCGCACGGGAGAACCCGTCTACAACGCCATCGTCTGGCAGGACACGCGCACCCAGGACTGCATCGATGTCCTCGCGGAGGAAGGGGGAAGCGCACGCTTCGCAGGCAAGACAGGTCTTCCGCTCGCGACGTACTTCTCCGCCTCGAAGATCGCCTGGGTGCTCGACACCGTCGACGGGGCCCGCGTGCGCGCAGAGCGCGGCGACCTCCTCTTCGGCACGACGGACAGCTGGCTGCTCTGGAACCTCACCGGCGGCGAAGAGGGCGGCGTGCATGCGACCGACGTGACGAACGCGAGCAGGACACTGCTCATGGATCTGCGATCGCTCGACTGGGACGAGGAACTCTGCGCGGTGTTCCGCATCCCACGGGCGATGCTGCCGCAGATCCGCTCGTCCGCGGAGGTCTACGGCGCGGTCGTGGGAACGGAGCTCGACGGCGTGCCCATCGCCGCTATCCTCGGCGACCAGCAGGCCGCGACGTTCGGACAGACGGCCTTCGACCGGGGCGAGTCGAAGAACACGTACGGCACGGGGAACTTCCTCCTTGTCAACACGGGGGAGGAGATCGTCCCCAGCAGTAACGGACTCATCACCACGGTCGCCTATCGCCTCGGCGAGGAGGCGCCGCGCTACGCGCTGGAGGGATCGATCGCGGTGACAGGGTCTCTCGTGCAGTGGCTGCGCGACAACCTCGGCCTTATCTCGCGAGCGCCTGAGGTGGAAGAGCTCGCCCTCACTGTGGAGGACAGCGGGGGTGTGTACATCGTGCCCGCCTTCTCCGGCCTCTTCGCCCCGTACTGGCGTCCGGATGCGCGCGGGGCGATCCTCGGGCTGACCCGCTTCGCAAACAAGGGTCATATCGCTCGGGCGGCGCTCGAAGCCGTCGCCTTCCAGACGCGGGAGGTACTCGATGCCGTCGCGGCAGATACCGGCGTCCTCCGCGCTGAACTGCGCGTGGACGGCGGGATGTCGTCGAATGCGACACTGCTGCAGTTCCAGGCCGATATCCTCGGCGTCCCCGTCGTGCGGCCGACGATCGTGGAGACGACGGCGCTCGGCGCCGCCTACGCCGCGGGCCTCGCCGTGGGGTTGTGGCCCGACCGTGAGGCGTTGCGTGCCCTCTGGCAGGAGGACCGTCGCTGGCTCCCGACGATCGACGCCCCCGCGCGCGAGGCGCTCCTCGCCCGCTGGCGCGACGCCGTCCGCCGCACCTTTGACTGGGTCTCGCCCTCCTGAGCCCCGGGCGCCTCAGAGGGGCGGGGTGCGGAACTCGGCGATGAGGTGCTGGACGACGGCGCGAAGGTCGCCGCCGGTGGCATCGGCGATGGCGAGCTGTCGTGCCGCGCTCGATCCCGCGTCGAGGATGTGCCCGACGCGGGCGAACTCCTCGGCGCAGCCCAGCGCATCCGCCAGGGGAGCGAGGGAGACGAGAAGCTCGGCGATATGCGCGCGCACGGGTGCCTGCGTCCCCGCCGCATCCACGATGACCCGGGCATCGAGCCCGTAGCGCGCCGCGCGCCACTTGTTCTCGCGGTGGAACCACGGCGGGAGTGCGGGGAGGGGGACGTCCTCGTCGAGGAGCCGGGAGAAGTGCTCCGTGAGCACCTGCACGAAGGCGGCGATGGCGGCAAACTCGGCGCGGTTGGACACGCCGTCGCACACGCGCACCTCGATCGTCCCCCAGCGCGGCGCGGGACGGATGTCCCAGCGAATCTCCGTCGCATCGGCCATGACGCCCGTGCGCACCATATCGTCCAGATAGTCCTCGAACGCCCTCCAGTCCGGAAGCGCCCACGGCAGTCCCGCGGTGGGAAGCTGCTGGAAGACGAGCGATCGATTGGAGGCGTACCCCGTGCGCTCACCCGCCCAGAACGGGCTCGACGCGGAGAGCGCCTGCAGATGCGGGACGAATCCGCTGAGTGCGTCCACGAGCGGCATCACCTTCGCGCGGTCCTCCACGCCGATGTGCACGTGGATGCCCCAGATCATCATGTTGCGCCCCCACCACTGCGTGCGCTCGATGAGGGTGTGGTAGCGGCTCTTATCGGTGACTTCCTGGTCGTACCACTGGGCGAAGGGGTGGCTGCCCGCCGACAGCAGCGCGATGCCCGCCGCATCCGTCGCCTTCCGCACCGCGGCGACCGCCGCATCGACATCGCCCATCGCCTCAGCGACGGTGGACCCCACCCCGCTCGTCACCTCGACGGTGTTGGTGAGGAGCTCTCCGGTGACGGTGTGCCGCTCCTCGGCGCTCTCCTCCTCCAGCAGCGCAAGCAGTTCCGGCGCCCGGCCGACGAGATCGCCGCTCTCCGGATCGGCGAGCATGAGTTCCCACTCCAGCCCCACGGTGGAGCGTGCGGAGGGCGCGAATTCGACGGGCACGGAGCACAGTCTGACACGGGCACCCGCACATACCGGAATGCCCGTGTCGCCCTATTTCGTCTCCGGGCCTGAGATCTGGCAGAATAGACGGTTGGACGGCCAGTTCGACCCTCTATCCAACTGTCCTTCCTCCCTAGAGCTTCCGCCGGGCGTGCACCCCACGCACCCGGACGATCGGTTCGTCTATCCCTTCCACACCATTCAGGAGAATTGTGGCTGTAAAGATTCGTCTCAAGCGCCTCGGCAAGATTCGTGCGCCCTACTACCGCATCGTCGTCGCCGACTCGCGCACCAAGCGCGACGGTCGCGTCATCGAGGAGATCGGCAAGTACCACCCCACCGAGGAGCCCTCCTTCATTGAGGTCGACTCCGAGCGGGCGCAGTACTGGCTCTCCGTGGGCGCGCAGCCGACGCCGCAGGTCGAGGCCATCCTCAAGATCACCGGCGACTGGGGCACGTTCAAGGGCGACAAGGACGCGAAGTCCACCCTCAAGGTCGCCGAGCCCAAGGCAGCGTTCGAGGTCGACGCCGCGAAGAAGTCCGTCATCAAGCCGAAGGCCGAGAAGAAGGAAGAGGCGCCCGTCGAGGACGCCGCTCCCGAGGCCGAGGCTGAGGCCGCCTCGGACGCCGAGTAATCATCGTGCTGGCCGCCGCGCTCGAACACATCGTCAAGGGGATCGTCGATCATCCGGACGATGTGAATATCCGTGCCTCCTCCTCCGCGAGGGGAGACCTGCTCGAGGTGCGTGTGCACCCCGACGATCGGGGACGGGTGATCGGGCGCGGCGGTCGGACCGCGAAAGCGCTGCGGACGCTCATCTCTGCATTGGCCGATGGGCGGCGCGTGCGCGTCGACGTCGCGGACGACTGACGTGCCCACGCAGGACCGCGCACACGGCAAGAATCAGCTCCGGGTCGGTCGCCTCCTCAAGGCACACGGCCTTAAGGGAGCCCTCAAACTCGAGCTCTACACCGATAACCCCGACCGACGTTTCGTCACGGGCGCGGAGTTCACCCTTCAGGTTCCGGAGTCCTCTCCTTGGCACGGGAAGACCGTCACGGTTCGCGACTACCGCGTCATGAACGGTTCCTCCGTCGTGTTCTTCGAGGGCATCGACGATCGCTCGGCCGCCGAGAGCGTCGTGCGTGCGATCCTCTGGATCGACCAGGATGTCGACGAGGTAGAGGACAACGCCTGGTACGACCACCAGCTCGCGGGACTCGACGTGGTCCGCGACGGCACCGTCGTCGGTTCCGTGCTCCGCGTCGACCACCTTCCCGCGCAGGACCTTCTCATCGTCCGCGCGGGCGAGCAAGAGATCATGGTCCCCTTCGTCGAGGCGATCGTCCCCACGGTCGACATTGCAGCGGGACGTGTCATCGTGACCCCGCCGTCGGGCCTCTTCGAGGACATCGACGATGAGGATACCCCGGAGCATCCCGACGACGACGCGACGGCCTGAGCCGCGCACCCCGCCCCTTATGCGCATCGACATCGTCTCGATCTTCCCGTCGTACTTCGACGGCCTTACGCTGTCCCTGCTCGGGCGTGCGCAGGAGACGGGGATCCTCGACCTGCGGGTGCATGATCTGCGTGAGTGGACGGACGACCGGCACCGCACGGTCGACGACACCCCCTACGGCGGCGGCGCGGGCATGGTCATGAAGCCGGAGCCTTGGGCGCGCGCCCTCGACGACCTCACCCAGGCGGGGGAGCGCCCCACCATCATCTTCCCCTCACCCGCGGGCGAGGTCTTCCGGCAGCGCACCGCACGGGCGCTCTCCAACCGCACCCACCTCATCTTCGGCTGTGGCCGCTATGAGGGCATCGACGAACGGGTCTTCTCCTACGCGGCGGAGCGCGGCGAGGTGCGGCTGCTCAGTCTCGGCGACTATGTCCTCAACGGCGGAGAGGTCGCCGCGATGGCGATGATCGAGGCCGTGGGGCGGCTCATCCCCGGGGTGGTCGGCAATCCGGACAGCCTCGTCGAGGAATCCCATGAGGACGGGCTGCTCGAGTACCCGTCCTACACCAAGCCCGCGCAGTGGCGCGGGCAGACCGTTCCCGATGTCCTTCTCAGCGGGAACCACGGCGCCATCGCCACATGGCGCGCCGCGCAGCAGCTCGAACGGACCCGCGCCCGTCGCCCCGATCTCCTCACCGAAGACGGCAGCGCCCCGAGGGATCCGGAAACCGGACGATGAGGATCTGGTCGCTGCATTCGCGTTACCTCGACCGGCAGGGGCTCATCGCCTGCTGGCGGGAGACCCTGCTCGCCCAAGCCGTGCTCGCCGGCCGCACCCGTGGTTACGCGAACCACCCCCAGCTGCAGCGATTCCGCGCCACAGACGACCCCGGGGGATCCGTCTCCCGCTACCTCGCCGAGCTGGCGACGGAGGCGGATGCGCGCGGTTACCGCTTTGACCGCACGCGAATCCTCCCCTGGTCGGAAAACGGAGAGCTCCTCGACGTGACGACGGGACAGCTCGACGTGGAGTGGGAGCATCTGCGCGGAAAGCTCCGTGCCCGCAGCCCAGAGATGGCCGAGCGTTGGGCGGGCGTGGACAGGCCGGACCCGCATCCGCTGTTCCGCGTCGTCCCCGGTGGCATCGCAGCGTGGGAGCGCGCGCGGCCCGGCAGGGAGAAGCCCTAACGGAGCAGTTCTACACGGAGAGCGAGTGCTGTTCCTCGGAATCCAGCAGCCCGTCCTCGATGTCGGCGTCGCGGTCACGGCGGCGCTTCTTCTCACGCGGGGTGGGCCCGTCCTCCGCCTCTTCCCTGCTCTTGATGATCTCCGTGCGGATGATGTAGCCGATGAAGGTGAAGCCCATGATCGCGAAGAGGATCCACTGAATGGCGTAGGAGAGGTGCGGGCCCGGATCCTCTGTCGGTGCATCGAAGGCCCCGAGGGACTCGCCCGTCGAGGGGTCTTCGCTCACCAGTTCGCCGTAGGCGCTCGTGATGACATCGTCGCCGCCGATGAGGTCCGCGATGGTGGGCAGATGGATCGTCGGCACCTGTCCCTCCGGCGCCCCGCGCCCCGAGCGCGGCTGCGCCTCGCCTGGACGCACTCGGACGACGACCTCCACTTCGCCCTGCGGTGCATCGGGAACCGCCTCGGCCGATTCGCCGTCGGCGGGCGGCACCCAACCCCGATCGATGATGAACACCCGGCCGTCGTCGGTGCGGAACGGCACCAGGACCTCGAAGGCACTCGTCCCGCCGTGCGGACGGTTACGGGCGAGGAGCTGGTCGTCACTGAGGTATTCGCCGTGGAGCAGGACCGGCTGCCATTCGTCGTCCGCGGCGAAATCGCCGTCCGCGCCGATGACATCGTCGAGGGCGACGGGATCGGCGTTGTAGTTCTGCTCGACAAGGGCGATCTCCTCGCTGCGGCTCTGATTCCTGTCGAACTGCCAACGGGAGAGGTAAACGCACAGCACGGCGAAGAGCGCGGCGACGAGGATGTACACCCCCCAGCGGACCACACGGTTGTTCATCATCGGGGCACCCCTTCTCGCACGTCCACGGGAAAGTCCCTGCTGCGCAGATAGTCGCGGAGGAAATCAAGGTGCTCGTCGCAGGCGAGCCAGATCTTCTCTCGTCCGAGGGCGTGGATGCGGGGATTACGCCACACCACCTGCCATCCGGCGGCTTTTCGGCATCCCGCGCGGGAGCACTCCAGCTCCGCGCTCATTCCTTCTCGTCCTCCTTGTGCTCCTGCACGGTGATGATGCGTGGAGCTTCGGGAGTGTCGTCATGCTCCTCCGCGGCAGGAAGCTCGCGTACCGGGGTCTCTGCGGGCGGGGCGGGTGAGCCGCCCGCCGCGTTGGCGAGGACCACGGCGATATAGGGGAGCAGCGCCGCCCCCGCGCCGAACACCCATGTGTACCAGCCATAGGGGGTCACGAAGGCCATGAGGAAGAAGCAGATGATCCGGATCGTCATCGTGATGATGTAGTTGCGCTGGCGCGCGTCGGCGTCCTCCTGGGGAGACCGGTTCAGGGAGGTGACCGAATGGGTCGAGCGGACGCGTTTCACGATGCCCTCCAGCCTACGCTGGGCGCGTCGAAAGCGCCCAGCGTTCAGAGGGAGGAGCCAGCGGTGCTCATACCCCAGAAGCTGAATACGAGAAGCACGACCACGAGCCAGAGGGCGATGGCCGTGTAGCCGAGGACGAGCCCCGCGATGGCGAAACCGCGACCCGTCTCCGGGCGCGTGCGCAGCTGGGAGAGCGCGATGTGCCCGGTGATAACGGCGCCGATGGAGGTAAGGAAGGGGATGAGCACCCAGCCAGCGATGCCCAGAATCATCGAGGTGAGGGCGAGTCCGTTGGCACGCTGCGGTGCGGGGTAGGCGCCATACGGGTACGGCGCGGCGGGATAGCCGCTCTGGCCGGGATAGGCCTGCGATGCCGGGGAAGTAGACGGGGCAGAGCCGTACGGGGACGGTATGCCCGACGTCGACTCCGGGGGGAGGGGAGGTTCGCTGGGGTTGGTCATATCGTGCTCCTTGCCGCGTGCGAATGTGATGAGATCAGGCTCCCAGAGCCGGACCACGAGTGTCAACGGGAGCGGCGTCACGGATCCCGCGACAACGCTCGGTAGGCTGTTTCCGATCCCCTCGCAACATCTCGACTGGAGTGCATATGAGTTCCCCACGCGTCGTCCTCGTCACCGGCGGCAACCGCGGCATCGGACGGGCGATCGCGGAGCGCTTCCTCCGCGAGGGACATCGGGTCGCCGTGACGGCGCGCAGCGGATCAGGCCCCGAGGGCGCGCTCACCGTGCGCGCCGACGTCACGGATGCCACGGCGGTGGATGCCGCGTTCTCCGAGGTCGAGGAGAAGCTCGGCCCCGTGGAGGTTCTCATCGCGAACGCGGGGGTCACGAAGGACACCCTGCTCATGCGGATGAGCGATGAGGATTTCGACAGCGTCGTCTCCACGAACCTCGGTGGTGCGTTCCGCGTCGTCAAGCGCGCGTCCAAGGGCATGCTCAAGGCGCGGTTCGGCCGGATCGTGCTCATCTCCAGCGTCGTCGGACTGTACGGTTCGGCGGGGCAGACCAATTATGCCGCGTCGAAGGCGGGTCTCGTGGGCTTCGCACGTTCGCTCACGCGCGAGCTCGGTGCTCGCAACATCACCGCGAACGTCGTCGCACCGGGCTTCATCGAGACGGATATGACCGCGTCCCTCCCCGAAGAGACGCAGAAGCTGTACAAGGCGAGCATTCCCGCCGCTCGCTTCGCCTCACCCGATGAGGTCGCCGGCGTCGTCTCCTGGCTGGCGGGTCCCGATGCGGGGTACATCTCCGGCGCCGTCATCCCCGTGGACGGCGGCCTGGGGATGGGGCACTGAGCCTCAGGGCAGCAGGGGTATCACGTCACTGAGGTCGACGCGCCCGATGACGAGGCTCGCCGCCTCACGGACGGCAGGCTTGGCGTTGAAGGCGAGCCCGAGTCCCGCCACCGACATCATCCGCAGATCGTTCGCACCGTCGCCGATGGCGATCGTCGCGGAGGACGCGACGCCCAGCTCCGCGGCCCACGTCGTCAGCCAGTGCGCCTTCGCCGCGGCGTCGACGATCTCCCCGTCGACGCGGCCGGTGAGTGCTCCGTCCTTGACCTCCAGGCGGTTCGCCCGCCAGCGATCGACGCCGAGGGCGGGAGCGAAGTGATCGAGAATCTCATGGAATCCACCGGAGACGACGCCGACGACGCCTCCGCGCGCATGCACGGCGGCGGTGAGCTCCTGCACGCCGGGTGTCGGCTCGATCCGCGCTCGTACCCGGGCGAACGCGGAGATCTCGACACCGGCGAGTGCGGCGACGCGGGAGCGCAGGCTCGTCGCGAAGTCGACCTCTCCGCGCATGGCGGCTTCCGTGGCCGCCTGCACTTCTGCCCGGCGTCCCGCCTCCTCGGCGAGGAGTTCGATGACCTCGTTGCGGATGAGAGTGGAATCGGCATCGAGGACGACAAGGAAGCGCGCGGCAGTCACGCGTTCCACGATAGAGCAGCGCTCAGCGTTCGATGATCACGCCCTTGGCGACGACGGTGATCCCGGACTCGGTCACCGTGAAGCCGCGGGCAATGTCGCGCTCCCTGTCCACCCCGACGGTCGCGCCGTCGAGGAGCACGACGTTCTTGTCCAGCACTGCACGGTGCACCCGCGCGCCCTGACCGAGGTGCACATTGTCGAAGAGCACCGAGTCGGTGATCGTCGCCCCACCCGCGGCGAGGGTGCCGGGGCCGACGACGCTACGCTCCAGGTGGGTGCCGGAAAGCACAGAGCCGAGCGAGACGATCGAGTCGATGGCATTGCCGATGCGACCGACCGCATCGCGGACGAACTTCGCGGGCGGCGCGTTCACGCTCTGCGAGCGGATCGGCCAGTCGGTGTTGTAGAGGTTGAAGATCGGCAGTGTCGCGATGAGGTCCATATGCGCGTCGAAGAAGGAGTCGATCGTGCCCACATCCCGCCAGTACGCGCGGTCGCGGACGGAGGAGCCGGGCACGTCGTTCTCGCGCATGTCGTAATAGCCCGCCTCCCCGCGCGCGACGAAGGCGGGGACGATGTCACCGCCCATATCGTGACCGGAGGTGGGAAGCTCGCCATCGGCCTCGACCGCGGCGATGAGGGCATCGGCGTCGAAGACGTAATTGCCCATGGAGGCGAGCACCTCGTGCGGCGCATCGGGCAGCCCCGTCGCATCGACGGGCTTCTCCAGGAAGGCGCGGATGAGCCCGGAACCGTCTGGATCGGCATCGATGACACCGAACTGCGAGGACAGAGCGAGCGGCTGACGGATACCGGCGACGGTGACCTTCGCGCCCGAGGAGATGTGTGCGTCGATCATCTGCTGGAAGTCCATGCGGTAGACGTGGTCGGCGCCGATGACGACGACGATGTCCGGCTTCTCGTCGTTGATGAGGTTGAGGCTCTGCAGGATGGCGTCGGCGGAACCGGAGAACCATCTCTTCCCCAGCCGTTGCTGGGCGGGGACGGAGGTCACATAGGAATCCAGCAGCGCGGACATGCGCCAGGTCTGCGAGATGTGCCGATCGAGACTGTGCGACTTGTACTGCGTGAGCACAACGACCTGTCGCAGACCCGAATTGATGAGGTTGGAGATCGCGAAATCGATCAACCGATACTGGCCGCCGAACGGAACCGCGGGTTTCGCCCGGTCGACCGTGAGGGGCATAAGCCGTTTTCCTTCGCCGCCGGCGAGGATGATGCCGAAAACCTTCTGCGGTACCGCCATGGGTCCACATTAGAGCCCCGAGGCGTCCCTGTACTAGCGTTCAGACATGCGCGTTGACGTGATCACGAAGGAATACCCACCGGAGATCTACGGAG
>JAATFJ010000386.1 GCA_015655255.1 Actinomycetales bacterium
AAGCGGCCCGGGATGCGGGAGCAGGAGTGCGGCATGCGAGAGCACGAGCCCGGGATGCGGGGGCGGAAGCCCGGGGCGCGATAGATTGCTGGGATACGGGGGGCCGCATCCCTCCTCCGCACATCCGAGGAGAGAGGACCGCCGCATGGCCGACCGCCGCCGATCCCGCGGGCCGCGCACGCGCACGATCGCCCTCGCCGCGGGAATCCCCTTCCTCATCGGCGTGCTTGTCCTCACGCTGTGGTCCTCCCCCGTGGAGGACTCGATGCCCGTGTTGCTTGGCAGCGTGCTCTCTTTCCTCCGCGAGGATCTCGGCTGGCAGCGCCTCGAATTCCTCACACTGGAGAAGATCGCCAACATCGTGGTCTTCATCCCCCTCGGCGTCTTCGCTTTCTTCGTGTTCCCCCGGAGGCGGTGGCCGTTCTCCCTGCTCGTCGGCCCGACGCTGTCCCTCATCATCGAGTGCACCCAGGGGCTGTTCCTTCCCGATCGGCGCGCCGCGGTGATGGATGTGCTCACGAACTCCCTCGGCGCCACGATCGGCGTCCTCCTCGCCCTCCTCGCCACGCAGATCGTCCGCAGCGTTCGAGCGGCCACCGCCACACGAGCGGAGCGCGTCACCCG
The DNA here is from genome assembly GCA_015655255.1 of Actinomycetales bacterium. Next base: position 625 of record JAATFJ010000386.1, read on the forward strand.
ATCGGCACCCGCACGAGACGCACGAATTCCCTTCTCCCCGAATCGCGGCGAGCGGACTCATTCCGGCGACACATAAAACAGGCACCTATGCTGGAAGAGATGACCGATCCCGATTCGCTTCCCTCCGCGCGCGTCCGCGCCCGCCGTCTCCGACGGCGCCGCGCGCGCATCCGGGGAGCGGTCATCCTCGGCGGCGGCAGCCTCCTCGTCATCGCGGGAGTCGGTGCGGGAGCCAGCGCCCTCGCCCAAAAATCCGACCCGGACACCGCCACGGCCCTCAACCTCGTCGATGACAGCAGCGCCCGGTCCGACACCGACGACACGGCGACGCCGGTCGCCCAGGCAGATGCGCTCAGCGCCGCATCGGGCTCCCTCGCCGCAGGCGAGAGCGTGACGATCACAGGCTCTGGCCTGGAGAACGTCACCCGCGTCGTCTTCGGCACCCAGGATGCGACCATCGCGTCCGTTGCCGCAGAGGCCGTCACCGTGACCGTCCCCACGGCCGTCAACTACGTCTCCGGAGCGGTCGCTGTCTCCCTGGAGGAGAACGGCACCGCCGTCGCCCAGGAGACACCCCTCAGCTACACCTACGAAGCGCTCACCGGAGTCGACCGGCAGCTGGAGTACGCGCTCGCGCACTGGAACAACTACAACACCGCGCAGTACGGCGACTACAACTCCATCGGCGGCGACTGCATGAACTTCGTGAGCCAGACGCTCGAAGCCCGAGGCTGGGCGCAGCGCAGCGACTGGTACAACAACGGCACGACTTCCACGGAGAACTGGCGCTACGTTCCCACCTTCAGCACATGGATCACGGCGAACGCGACCGAGCTGGGGGCGACAAAGCTCACCGTCGACCAGCGCGACCAGATCAAGCTCGGCGACCTCGTCCTCTTCGACTGGAACAACAGCGGCACCTTCGACCACATCCAGGTCGCCTCTGCGATCGTGCACAACGCCGACGGCTCGATCTCCATCAAGATGGTGGGGCACAACACCGACAGCGACTACCGCGATCTCGATGAGGCCATCACCGTCGACCACCCCGGTGCCTCCGTCACCATCTGGAGCCTGCCCGACGCCTGAGCGACCCGTCTCCGGGTTCCTCCCCTCGTCTAGGCTGAAGGCATTATGACTACGCCCCGCCTCGTCGCCTTCGATCTCGACGACACGCTCGCGCCGTCCAAGGGCCGCATCGACCCGCGCATCGCTGAACTCCTTCGCGCCCTGCTGCACCATGTCGATGTCGCCGTGATCTCCGGGGGAAACGAAGAGCAGTTCCGCAACCAGGTGCTCGCCCCTCTCGGCGATGACGACACCGCCGCGCTCGCCCGGCTGCACCTCCTCCCCACGTGCGGCACCCGCTACCTGCGCTACGACGGCACCGGCTTCGCCACCGTCTACGCCAACGACCTCTCCGCGGAGGAGAAGACGGCGGCGCTCACCGCCCTCCGCGAAGAGGCCGAGCGCCTCGGCGTCTGGGAGACGGAGACCTGGGGCGAGATCCTCGAAGATCGCGGCTCGCAGATCACCTTCTCCGCCCTCGGCCAGCGCGCGCCGCGCGAGGCGAAGACCGCATGGGACCCGGACGGCACCAAGCGCGCAGCGCTACGCGACGCCGTCGCCCCGCGCCTCCCCGGCCTCGAAGTCCGCTCCGGG
>JAATFJ010000299.1 GCA_015655255.1 Actinomycetales bacterium
CCCAAGCCCACCGAGTTCGAGGATCCGCGTCCGCCGCGGTTCTCCCAGGGCGTCGGCCTCTTCGTCACGACCGTCGGGATCGTACTGCACCTGCTCGGCGTTCCCCTCGCCCTGCCGATCGCCGCGGCCGCCGCCTTCATAGCCGCTTTCCTCAACGCGGCCTTCGCCTACTGCTTGGGATGCCAGCTCTACCTCCTGTTGCAGCGGGCGGGCCTCATCGGACGCGCCCGGCCCGCGCACTGATCCCGAAAAACGGTCCCTGAGTCTTCCCGCTGTCGGTAGGCTGGCCACACCACCACGACTCTCCGGGAGGACATCATGCCCGTCACCAGCGAAGCGACGACGATCTGGACCGGTTCCCTCACCGAGGGTTCAGGGACCGTGTCCTTCTCCTCGTCCCATATCGGATCCTTCCCCGTCAATTGGAAGGCCCGCAGCGAAGGCTCCGAAAGCGTTACGACGCCGGAGGAGCTCATCGCGGCGGCGCACGCCTCGTGCTTCTCGATGGCGTTCTCGAACGCGCTCACCGAGAATGGCACGCCTCCGGAAAGCGTGAACACGAGCGCATCCGTGACCTTCAAACCGGGAACCGGGATCACGGGCAGCCATCTCAACGTGCACGCCGTGGTTCCCGGGCTGGATCCCGAGCGCTTCCAGACGATTGCCGCAGAGGCCAAGGCCGGCTGCCCTGTCTCTCAGGCGCTCTCCGGCATCGAGATCACCCTCGAGGCCACACTCGCCTGAGCATATTCCCTCCGGGGAATATCAGCGGCCGATGCCGATGTCGATCATCGTCTCCAGGCCGATGTGTATGCCCTCCGCTTCCGCGGCGAAGGGGACGGCGAGGCGGATTCCCGGCGCATAGGCCGCCGCAGAGTCGCTCGTGTCGTGCGTGAAGGTGAGCGACTCTCCGGGACCGGAGAGGATGACGTCCTGTCGCGCGACGACGCCGGGGCGCCGCAGCGAGTGCACCGGGACACCGGACACCTGCTGACCCCGTGCCCGCTGATCGGCGTGCGGGGCGTTCACCGGTCCGATCTCCGCGCGGGCCGCCGCGATGAGCTCGGCCGTGCGCACTGCGGTACCGCTGGGCGAATCGATCTTCGTGTCGCGATGCGCCTCGATGATCTCCGCGAAGGAGAAGAACGGCGCCGCCGCGGCGGCAAGAGCCGATCCCAGCACGGAGCCCAGCGAGAAGTTGGGAATGAAGACGGCGCCCGTCCCGCTCTGCTCGATGAGCGGGCGGACGAGGGCGATGCGCTCCGCGGACCAGCCCGACGTTCCCACGAGCACGTTGATGCCCCGCTCGATCGACGCGCGCACGACATCGATGCTCACGGAGGGGACGGAGGCATCGATCACGAGGTCGGCTCCATCGATCGCGCTGAGCGGGCTCGTGGAGCCGAGGACCGCGGAGACCTCGAAGCCGTCGAGTTCCTCGATCACCGTATGGATGATGCGGCCCAGCGTGCCCGTGCCGCCGACGAGTGCCACCTGCGAAGTCATGGCTCCAGTCTATTCGGCGGCACGGCCGGGGAGCCCGGAAACGGTAGCGTAGAAGCCATGCTCACCTTCCGTGCCTCCGCCCCCGACACTCCGGAAGCGCGACGCATCATCGACGCCTATTTCGCCCTACGCGCTGCGGAGTTCCCCGGCGCATATCGCCCGAGCTACCCGGACCCCGCACTCTTCGTCCCGCCGCGCGGCGTCTTTCTCCTCGCGGAACTCGACGGTGCCGTCGTGGGCTGCGGCGGCATCCGCCGGATCGACGACAGCGATGCCGGGATCCGCTACGAGGTCAAGCACCTTTTTCTGAAGCCCGAGACGCGCGGTCAGGGCGGAGGCCGGGCCCTCCTCGAAGAGTTGGAGCGACAGGCGCAGGAGTGGGACGCCGCGGAACTCGTCCTCGACACCCACCACACGCTGGAGGCGGCAGGGCATCTCTACGCCCGCACCGGGTTCGAGAGCATCGCCCCCTATAACGACAATCCCAACGCGACACGCTGGTATCGCAAGACCCTGTAGACGCCGCGTCTAGACGGGAACCGCGTCGGGCATCCCCGTGCGCAGCTCGAATGGG
>JAATFJ010000072.1 GCA_015655255.1 Actinomycetales bacterium
CGCGACGACGATCCGGACACGGAACACCCTTTTCCATTCCGGCCCCGCGGAGATCCTCGCCGTCGCGGCGCGCACCATCGCAGCGGACGGCGCCTGGGCCTCGACGGCCATCGTGCGGGAGCCCTGGAACTGGCACGCGATCCCGCGAACAGTTCCCCTCGGGGCACTCCCTCTCGCGCCGCGACTGCGCGGACAGAACGGAGCTCACACCGGCAACCGCCCCGGTCAGGGCGGGGAGTTCCGGGACATCCACCCCTTCGCGCCGGGCGACGAGCTGCGCCGCGTGGACTGGAAGGCAACGGCGCGACGCGGGCGCTTCCCCGGCGACCTCCTCGTGCGCCGGACGACGAGCCTCAGCGAGGCCGCTGTGGTCATCGCCGTCGACACCGCGGACGACATCGGTTAGAAGGTCGCTGCCTGGGGTGTCTTCGATCCGGAGCGCAGCGGCGTCACCTCGCTCGATCACGCGCGCACGGCCGCACTCGCCCTCGCAACGGCGGCGATCCGCGATGGCGACCGAGTCTCCTACCATGAGCTCGCCCCGACCGGCCGGACCCTTCGCGGGGGAACGGGGCCCCGCCACCTCGCGCGTCTCCGGGATGCCATTGCGGCCACGGGGGTGAGCGAGGACACCGGACGGTTCCGCCGCACGCCACCCGTGCCGCAGGGAGCAGTAGTGTTCCTCCTCTCCACCTTCTTCGACGGGGTTGCGGGGCAGATCGGCGCGGACTGGCAGGCGGCGGGTCATCGCGTCATCGCCGTCGATGTGCTTCCTCGGCTCGATGCGGCACGACTGAGTCCCGCGCAACGGACAGCGATGCGCACCCTCCTCGCCGAGCGCGATGGCGTGCTCGCCGACCTCCGGCGCGCGGGCGCCGACGTCCTCTCCTGGAGCGACGGCGGCGCGAGGGCCGACACCGCCCTGCGCATTCTCACAAGGACGCGCCCATGAGGACGGCGTCGCATTCCTTCCGCCTCCGCGTCGCCGTTCCCGGCGTGGTCCTCCGTATTGTGCTCCTTCTTCTCGTTACCGCGGCGTCGTTCGCGCTCGTCCCCGTCACGTTCTGGCGTGTCATCGCGATCGTCGCCGTCGTCGTCGGCATCGTGCTGCCGGGAACGCTCGCGACGTGGGCCGCCATCCCGGTCTTCGTCATCGGCCTGCTGCTGGGAGAGCCGGATCCGGGGAGGACGGCGATCGCCGTGCTCGTGCTTCCGCTCGTCCATACGCTCGGCGGTCTTGTACTCCACATCCCACCGCGCTCGCGTGTGCAGCTGCGCGTCCTCGCCCTCGTACTGCGCCGTTTCCTTCTCGTGCAGCTCATCTCCCAGCCGCTCGCGCTCGTCGTCGGTCTGCTGCCGCGGGTGAGCGGAGTGGGCTTCGCCTGGCTCGCGCCTGTGGGCGGTCTCCTCCTCGTCGCAGTGGCGATCATCGCCCTCCGTGCGTTCCGCGAGCCTCCCGGCGGCGCTCGTGACGCCGATGTCCGTGGTCGCTCCTAGACTTGTCCGGTGCCTATCGTCCCTGTCACCACCCCAGGAAAACTCAGCGTCCGCGGTGCTCGCGTCCACAACCTCCAAAACGTCGATATCGACATCCCCCGGGATTCCCTCGTGGTGTTCACCGGCCTCTCCGGGTCGGGGAAATCGTCGCTCGCCTTCGACACGATCTTCGCGGAGGGACAGCGTCGTTATGTTGAGTCACTGAGTGCCTACGCACGGCAATTCCTCGGCCAGGTCGACCGTCCGGATGTCGATTTCATCGAGGGGCTGAGCCCCGCGGTCTCCATCGATCAGAAGTCCACCAACCGCAATCCGCGGTCCACAGTGGGCACGATCACCGAAATCTACGACTACATGCGCCTGCTCTGGGCGCGCATCGGCGTGCCGCACTGCCCCGAGTGCGGCGAGAAGATCCAGCGGCAGACGGTGCAGCAGATCGCCGACCAGCTCATGGAGCTGCCGGAGCGTACGCGCTACCAGATCGTCGCTCCCATCGTCTCCCAGAAGAAGGGAGAGTTCGTCGATCTCTTCAAAGAGCTCGGCGCGAAGGGCTACTCGCGGGCCATCGTCGACGGTGACGTCGTCCAGCTCGCCGAGCCGCCCGCCCTCAAGAAGAGCTATAAGCACGACATCGCTGTCGTCATCGACCGCCTCGTCGCCGCGCCCGACATCCTCTCCCGCGTGACCGATTCCGTGGAGACGGCCCTCGGCCTCGCCGACGGCGTCATACAGGTGAACTTCGTCGACGAGGAGGGCGACGACGCGTGGCAGTCGTTCTCCGAGAAGCTTGCGTGCCCCAACGGGCACCCCATCACGCTCACCGAGATCGAGCCGCGCACCTTCTCCTTCAACGCGCCCTTCGGCGCGTGCCCCGCCTGCTCGGGTCTGGGGACCAAGATGTCCGTCGATGTGGAACTCATGCTCGGCGACGAGCAGCTCTCCATCCGCGAAGGCGTCATCATTCCGTGGACGACGCAGGGCAAGGGGCTCTTCCAGTACTACGAACGGCTCCTCGACGGCCTCGCCGCCGATCTGGGCTTCTCCCTGGACATACCCTGGCGCGAGCTCCCCACCGAGGTGCAGGACGCCGTGCTTCGCGGCGACAACTACAAGGTCACCGTGAAGTGGAAGAACCGCTATGGGCGGGAGATGCGCTATACCTCCGGCTTCGAGGGCGTTGTCCCCTACATCGAACGCCAGTTCCTGCAGGCGGAGAACGACAACCAGCGGGCCCGCTGGGGGGAGTACCTCCGCGAGGTGCCATGCCCCGTGTGCCACGGCGATCGGCTGCGCCCTGACGTGCTTGCGGTGCAGGTGGATGGCCGCTCCATCGCCGAGGTCTCCCACCTCAGCCTCACCGACGCGAGCGCTTTCATGCAGGATCTCTC
>JAATFJ010000351.1 GCA_015655255.1 Actinomycetales bacterium
GGCGCAGGCCGTCGACAGGGCACATCGCATCGGCCAGCAACGCACGGTCATGGTGTACCGCATGATCTCCGCGGGCACCATCGAGGAGAAGGTGCTCGCCCTGCAGCAGCGCAAGGCGCGGCTGTTCACCGCGGTCATGGACGACGAGGAGCTCTTCGCCCGCACGCTCACGGCGGTCGACATCCGCGGGCTCTTCGACGAAGGTCCAGCGTCCGAGGGTTTAGACTCGGAGACCGAAGCAACCTTTAACACCGTCCAGAGAGGCGGAGAAGGGAGCGGCTGATGGGCACACGCACCGTGTTGCAGGACGCCGATATCTCGCGGGCACTGACCCGCATCGCGCATGAGATCCTCGAATCCAATAGGGGAGCGGAGGATCTCGTCCTCCTCGGGATCCCCACGCGGGGAACGACACTGGCCCGCAGGCTCAGTCTCCTCATCTCGGAGATCGCGCAGATCGCCGTTCCCACGGGAGCGCTCGATGTGACGCTGTTCCGGGACGACCTCGCCCGGCACCCCACCCGTTCCCCGCAGCCCACGGACATCCCCGCGGGCGGCATCGACGGCAAGGTCGTCGTCCTCGTGGACGATGTGCTCTTCTCCGGTCGCTCCATCCGCGCCGCCCTCGACGCGCTCCAGTCCATCGGCCGACCCGCCACCGTGCGTCTCGCGATCCTCGTCTACCGCGGACACCGCGAGCTCCCCATTCGCCCCGACTTCGTGGGGAAGAACATCCCCTCCTCTCGGCAGGAGCGCGTCAACGTGCGCCTCGCCGAGAACGATGGCGTCGAGGAGGTGACGATCGAGGAATGAGACACCTCCTGGGAACCAAGAACCTGGACCGCGCGACCGCGCTGCGCATCCTCGACGTCGCCGAAGACATGGCAGACACGCAGTCGCGGGAGATCAAGAAGCTCCCTACGCTCCGAGGGAAGACCGTCGTCAACCTCTTCTTCGAGGACTCCACGCGCACGCGTATCTCGTTCGAGGCCGCCGCCAAACGCCTCTCCGCGGATGTCATTAACTTCGCCGCCAATGGATCGAGCGTCTCCAAGGGTGAGAGCCTCAAGGACACTGCCCAGACGCTGCAGGCCATGGGCGCCGACGCCGTCGTCATCCGGCACTCCGCCTCCGGAGCCCCGCGCACCCTCGCGACGAGCGACTGGATCTCCGCGGGCGTCGTCAACGCGGGCGACGGCACGCACGAGCACCCCACTCAGGCGCTCCTCGACGCCTTCACGATGCGCAAGCGCCGCTTCGGCGCCGACAGCCGCGGGCGCGATCTCGCGGGGATGCGCGTGACGATCGTCGGCGATGTGCTGCACTCGCGCGTCGCACGTTCTAACGTCTGGCTGCTCACGACGCTGGGCGCGGAGGTGACGCTCGTCTCCTCGCCCACGCTGCTGCCGCAGAATATCGGGCAGTGGCCCGTGCACGTGCTCTACAACCTCGATGAGGCGATCGCGCAGGCGCCCGACGCACTCATGATGCTGCGCATCCAGCTCGAACGGATGAACGCCGCCTATTTCCCGAGTGAACGGGAGTATTCCCGGCTCTGGGGGCTCGACGCCGTGCGCGCGGCGGCCCTGCCGGACGGTAGCATTGTCCTGCACCCCGGTCCGATGAACCGCGGCCTGGAAATCTCCGCAGAGGCCGCCGATTCACCCCGGTCCACGGTGCTGGAGCAGGTGACCAACGGCGTATCCGTCCGCATGGCGGTGCTGTACCTGCTCCTCGCAGGAGAGAAAAACGATGAACGAGGGGAAGACCAATGACCACCGCCCTCGTGATCACCGGGGCACAGCTTCCCGACGGCACCGTGACGGACCTGCTCATCGAGGACGGCCTCATCGCCGAGACGGGCACGGGGCTCAGCCGCTCCGGCGCGCGCCGGATCGATGCGGCGGGGCTCATCGCCCTGCCCGGTCTCGTTGACCTGCACACCCACCTTCGCGAGCCCGGCTACGAGGCCTCCGAGACGATCCTCACGGGCACACGTGCGGCGGCCTCCGGCGGCTACACGGCCGTCTTCGCGATGCCCAACACCTCGCCCGTGGCCGACTCTGCGGGCGTCGTCGAGCAGGAACTCGCCCTGGGCGAGGCCTCCGGCTACGCCACGGTCCAGCCCATCGGGGCGGTCACCGTCGGCCAGAAGGGAGAGCGTCTCGCTGAGCTCGGCGCCATGGCGGCCTCTCGTGCGCGCGTGCGCGTCTTCAGTGACGACGGCTTCTGCGTCTGGGATCCGCTCATCATGCGTCGCGCCCTCGAATACGTGAAGTCCTTCGGCGGCGTCATCGCGCAGCACGCGCAGGACCCACGGCTCACCGAGGGCGCCCAGATGAACGAGGGCGCCGTCTCGGCCGAGCTGGGGCTCGCGGGCTGGCCCGCGGTCGCTGAGGAGTCGATCATCGCGCGCGATGTGCTCCTCGCCGAACACGTCGGCTCCCGTCTGCACGTGTGCCACCTCTCCACGGCGGGATCGGTTGATCTCATCCGCTGGGCGAAGAAGCGCGGTGTCGCGGTGACGGCCGAGGTCACACCGCACCACCTCCTCCTCACCGACGAATCCGTGCGTGGCTATGACGCGCGCTTCAAGGTGAACCCCCCGCTCCGCACGAACGAGGATGTCCTTGCCGTGCGCGAAGGTCTCGCCGACGGCACGATCGACATCGTCGCGACCGACCACGCCCCGCATCCCAGCGAGCACAAGGCGTGCGAATGGCAGGCCGCGGCGAACGGCATGGTCGGCCTGGAGAGCGCCCTCCGCGTCGTGCACCAGGCCTGCGTGGACACGGGAATGCTTGACTGGGCGGACGTTGCCCGCGTCATGAGCACGGCGCCCGCCCGCATCGGCCAGCTCGCCGGCTACCGCACGCCTCTCGACGCAGGCGCGCCTGCTCATCTCGCCCTTTACGACCCTGCGGCCCCGGGAGAGTTCACCGAGGCGGACCTGCACGGCCGCAGCACGAACTCTCCGTACCTCGGACGGAGTCTGCCCGGCCGCGTCGAGTGGACGCTCCAC
>JAATFJ010000143.1 GCA_015655255.1 Actinomycetales bacterium
AGACCCTCGCCCGCGAACTGGAGGAAGAACTCGGACTCCGCATCCGCGAGGAAGATCTCGTCCCGCACGGTTCCTTCGCCTCCGAGGCCGCCAATGAGCCGGGCCACCGTGTCGTCGCCACGGTCTTCTCCCTGCACGCCGCGCCGGAAGACGTTGCCGTGCACGCGGAGATCGAGGAGCTGCGCTGGATCACGCCCGCTGACATCCCGCACACGCCCCTCGCCCCGCTGAGCACAGAGCACCTGCTGCCCCTCGCCTGGCCGGAGTCCTTCCCCCGCTGATCCACGGGCAGTGACGCTCCCGCGGAGCGCGCGCCTCAGAAGCCCGAGGGTACGACCTTCTGCCAGGCGGGCTTGTTCTCGTAGGTGTATCGGTAGTAGTCGGCGAGTCGGAGACGCGACGCCGCCGCTTCGTCCACAAGCACCGTCACCTGCCGGTTCAGCTGGATCGCCGATCCCGGCACGAACGCCGTGATGGGCCCCTCCACCGCGCCCGCCACAGCCTCGGCCTTGCACTCGCCGAACGCGAGCAGCACGAGATGGCGCGCCTCGAGGATCGTGCCCAGGCCCTGCGTGATGCAGTGCTGCGGCACGTCGCTCTCCGCCTCGAAGAAGCGGGCGTTGTCCTCCTTCGTCTGCGCGGTGAGCGTCTTGACGCGCGTCCGCGAGGCGAAGGACGAGCCGGGCTCGTTGAAGCCGATGTGCCCGTCCGTGCCGATCCCGAGGATCTGGAGGTCCACGCCGCCCGCGCGCGCGATCGCCGCGTCATAGTCCGCCCCGGCGTGTTCGATGCCGTCGAGGGCGCCGTTAGGCACGTGAATGAGTTCGGGATTCAGCCCCAGCGGTTCCACGACTTCCCGAGAGATCACGGAGCGGTAGCTCTCCGGATGCGCGGGATCGATGCCCACGTACTCGTCGAGGGCGAAGCCCCGCACGCGAGACACATCAACACCCGCGAGGCGCGTCCGCAGCGCCTCGTAGACGGGCAGCGGGGTCGATCCCGTCGCCAGTCCGAGAACCGCATCAGGACGCCGGGCGATGAGCCGGGCGATCTCCTCGGCGGCCAATGCACCCGCTGCCGCGGGATCCTTCACGATGATGACCTCAGCCATGGAGCACGCTCTCCTTCAGTATCTCTTGGTGGTCTGCGCCCGTGCCCGCCGCTCCGACGAGTGCGGCCCCGAGGGCGGCGACGGGAGAACCCGGCGCGAGCATCTCTATCCGCTCGTCGAGCCGCAACGAACCGAGGAACGGCGAGGTCGCGGCGTCCTCGCGGAGCACCGCGCGGATGTCGTCGCGCAGCCGGTAACCCAGGGCGCTGAGCCCGCCGCCGATGACGACGGTCTCCACATCGGCCGTGAGGATGAGCACACGAATCGCTGCCGCAGCGCCGCGCGCGAGCCGACCGCGCAGCACGAGCGCCTCCGCATCCCCCACGTCGGCGGAATCGAAGATGTCCCGCACGGGAAGCATGCCACCCCGCGCCCAGGCCCGTGCGAGCGCTCCGCCGCCGCTGAGGCTCTCAATGCAGCCTCGCTGACCGCAGCTGCATACGGGCCCTGCGGGATCGACGGAAATGTGTCCCACTTCGCCCGCGCCGCCGCGCGCTCCGCGCCACAGCTCGCCCCGGACGACGATGCCCGCGGCGACGCCCGTGCCGAGGTTGAGGAAAGCCATGGCCGCATCCTCCTCACGCAGGGAGGCCGCGCCGAGCGCGGCGGCCTTGACGTCGTTCTCCACGCGCACGGGGATGCCAAGCTCTGCGCTCACGAGCCGGGCGAGATCGAGGGCCTCCACGGCGAGGTTCACGGCATAGGTGACGCGCCCCGATTCCGCATCGACGACCCCGGGCACCCCGATGCCGATGGAGGCGAGCTCCGCACGGGCGAGACCCAGCCGCGCCCGCAACGCGTCGACGCTCTCCACCGCACCGGAGACGACCGCCTCCGCTCCCGTCAGAGTGGGTCGGCGCAGCCGCTCCAGCACGGTGCCGTGAGCGTCGATCGCCACCGCATCCGTCTTGGTCCCACCGATATCGAGTCCGACCCGAATCGGACCGCGTCGCGCGGGCGGAGTCACGAGGCACACCGGACGGCGAGGGACCGCAACGCCGACATCACGACACCCCCAGCTCGCTGGAGAGCACCATGACCGCTGCGCCGCGCAGCACGATATCGCTCTGCTCGGTGAGCCGGATCCGCAGATCGTCGAAGACGCCGCTGAGGGTACGCGCGCGCAGGGTCTCCGTCGCAGCGTCGATGAAGGCACCGCCGAGCAGATCGGCGGCGCCCGAGATGATCACCTCGTCGAGGTCGAGCGCGCTCACGATGGGAGCGATGGCGATGCCCAGGCGCGTTCCGGCGTCGCGGAGCGCCTCCTCGCGGGACGCAGGGTCCGCCGCAGCGGCGCGCAGGCTCGTCTCGCTGATCCACGCTTCCAGGCAGCCTTCCTTCCCGCACGCGCAACGCGGACCGCCGTCGGTTCCCACGACGACGTGGCCGATCTCCCCGGCCGCGAAGTGGCTGCCCCGCACGGGCTGGCCGCCGACGACGAGCCCGGCGCCGACACCGCGGCCGATCTTGATGAGCAGGAAGTCCCCCTCGGCCGCGCCAAAGGTGAACTCCGCAAGGGCGGCGGCATTGGCGTCGTTGCGAGCCAGCACGGCGAGGTCGAGATCGTCGCCCAGGCGGCTCTCCAACGGGAAATCGGTCCAGCCGAGGTTGGGGGAACTCAGCACGACGCCGTCGGGATGGACGACACCGGGTGTTCCCACGCCGACGCCCAGCAACGCTTCCGTCGAGGCAGCGACGAGCTCTTTCGCGAGTGCGAGGAGAGCGAGGTACATCTCCTCCCCTCCCCCTTCGGGTCGAGTGAGCGCGCGCCGTTCGAGGACATCGCCATCGAGGGTGAGTACGGCCCCGCGGAACACCTCCGCATCGGAGAGGTCGAGGCCGACGATCTGGTGCCCCCGCCGGTCGATGTCGATGAGGATGGGCGGCTTCCCCGGCCCCGCCGTCTCGCGGAAGCCGAGTTCGATGACGATGCCGTCCCCGATGAGCTCGGCGACGAGATCGGAGATCGTCACGCGCGTGAGGCCCGTCTCCCGGGAGAGATCGGCACGGCTCATCTCTCCCGAATGGTAGAGGGTCTGCAGGACGAGGGCCCTATTGTGACCGCGGGCGTACTCCGGTAATACCTTTGCCCGGGGGCGGAGGCTGTTCGCCGCCCCGAAGGCATGCCGGAAGGATGCCTCGCGACCGGCGTGCGGTCGACGCAGAGCATCCGAATCTGCCATGTTTGTTAGTACACCTTACGAACGTGGATCAGCGCAACTCTTATCGCGCGCGGGATGGCCGGGGTTACCGAAACGTAACACTACACCGCGGTCTCGGCTCCTCTCGGTGCGTCCCCGAGCGGTCCAATTCCCCGCAACGCCGCGCGGCAACCGTTGCCTCTTCGTTACCCCGGACAACGTACGATGGTACGGATATATATCACACGAAGTATTGGGGGTGAATCGGTGACCGACCTCATTGCCGCGCCGAATGATGACGTAGTTGTGGCCGAGAACGCCGCATCCGCGGAGATCGCCGAACGACCACTGCAGTGGGCCCCTCGCGAGGAGGAGCCGAAGAAGCACCGCACCGGCCTCTGGGTGGGCATCGGACTCGGCGTCCTGCTCCTCGGTGCGGGTGCCGTCTCCACGGTTCTCATCGCCCCCGGTACGACCATCGGTGGTGTCTCCGTCGGCGGACTCACGCCCGGCGCCGCCGCCGAAGCCATCGTCGCGCAT
>JAATFJ010000071.1 GCA_015655255.1 Actinomycetales bacterium
CTTGCGGGTCTTCTCCTCGGCATACTCGATGGCGGTGACGAGGTCGCGTGCATCGCGCTTCCCGGCTCCCTCCGCGGTGAGTGCGGCGAGCCATTCCTTGGTCTTCGGTGCACGGCCGAGCTGCTGGCCGAGCTCTCCGCGCAGGGCGAGCGCGAGCACCCACGTGTCCCGTCGGCGACGCACGGTGGTGAGTCGCTCGATGGCGGCGAGCCACTCCTCGCGCGTGGCGATGCCCCACTGCGCGACGAGTTTCTTCTTGTCCTTCTCTGTGAGTAGCGCGGCGGTGGGATCGTTCCACTGCCCGGAGGGGACATTGCTGATCTGCAGATATCCGAGCGCGAGCTCGTTGGCGGCGGCGTCGGTCGTGGAGTAGCCATCGGCGGGCTTGACCGAGAATCCGGGGAGCAGCGCGATGACGACGATGACGAGAACGATCGCCCCGACGATCGCCCAAACCCACCATTGGCCGACGAGCCAGAGGAGCAGGGATCCGAGATCGTTGAGGTCGATGTTGGCCGTGGGGCGCATGGGGTCTCCGAGGATGAGAAGGGCGAGGCTATTCATTGAATGATTGTTCAATGAGTAACCTATAGCCAGGGGAAGCAGTATTGGGGCACCGACGCGTGCGCAGAGAGCGAAGGTGGTGGAGGGCGTGGCCCGATCCTCCGAGCAGAATAGGCATGCACGCGCGCATACGCGCGGTCTTCTCGTTGATGCGGCGATCGAGCTGTTCGCCGAGCGCGGCGTGGAGGGGGCGAGTATCGCGCTCATCACACGTCGTGCCGGAGTGGCGCAGGGGCTCGTCAATTACTACTTCGGCGGGAAGGATCAGCTCGTCGCCGCCGTCATCGAACGCTGGTTCCTGACGCTCATTGGGATCGCTCGCGTGACGGGTTCCGCGGAGGAGCGGCTCGCCGCAATCATCGACGGTTCCCTATCGGCGGCCGTCGCCGCACTTCCTCTGGAACGGGCCGTGCTCGCCATGCAGCAACAGCCGTCGACGCGTGGCATCTTCGCTGAGGTGGAGGAACGTCATGCCGACCTCGCCAGCGCCGCAGAAGATGCTGTGAGGGCGATCTTCCACGATCGTGGTGCAGAGGATCCGGCGCTGGAGAAGACGATGCTGCGCAGCATCCTCGAGGGCATCGTACTGAAGTATGCCACCCACGAGGACAGCTACCCGATCTGGGACGCGCGGCGATGGCTCTACCGCCACTACGGGCTGCCGGATCCCGCCGAGCCCGCCTCTGCCCTCACAAGCGCGGCCCCCGCAGGCACGGCCCCCGCAGGCACGGCCCCCGCAGGCGCCGCCGTCGAGATCCGTCCGCGCGTCGTCGGGCGGTGACACGACGCGTTGCCTCGATGCGGCGCTCGCCGTGGCATCCTCTTTCCGCCTTTGTCGAGCCACCCACTTCTTATCGAGCCACCACCGTAACTGCGTAGTTACGTGGGCCGGTCGGTGCGATGTGGGTGGTTCGGCGCGACCGATACGCGGCGCTCGAACCTCACACGCGCGCGTGCAGCGTGTTGTTCCAGGGGTCCTCGAAGCTCAGGGTGCGGCCGTCGTCGCGCACCGCGGTGCCGTAGTGAGTGAGGCGCTCGCTGAGGGCACCCAACGCATCGGCATCGGGAAGGGCGAGGTCGACGCGTCCCAGCCCCAGAGTGGGCATGCGCGGTCCCGCTCCGCGGGAGTTCCACACGTTCATCGCCATGTGGTGGTGATAGCCGCCCGCGCTCACGAAGAGCGCTTGCGGACCGTAGTTCGCCGTCGCATCGAATCCGAGACGGCGCACGTAGAAGTCGCGGGCCGTCGCGACGTCCCCCACAGAGAGGTGCACGTGTCCGATCTGGGCCGCCTGCTGCGGTGTCTCGCCGTCGGCGGCCTCGGGGGTGAGGTGTTCGCGGAGGAACACGTTCGGGTCGAGGAAGAGGGTGCCCATCTCGACCTCGCCATGCGTCCACGACCATTCGCTGCGATCGCGATCCCAGTACAGCTCGATGCCGTTGCCCTCCGGGTCGGTGAGGTAGAACGCCTGGCTCACGAGGTGGTCTGCGCTGCCCGCGAAAGCGTGCGGCGCACGCTGGGCGATGGAGAAGATGGCGGCGGCGAGGGCGGCGCGGGACTCGAAGAGGATCGCCGTGTGGAAGAGGCCCGCAGAGCCGGGCGCCGCGCGATGCAGGGCGGGGGCATGGCGCAAGGTGACGATCTCCCTCGTTCCCCGGCCGAGTCCGACCTCATCCTCTTCTGCGCGCAGCACCTGCAAGGTGACGACGTCGCGATAGAAGCGCGTCATCGCATCGAGATCCCCGACGAGGAGCGTGACCGCATCCATAGTTGTTGCCGAGGCAAGTTTTTCTTCCATGTGCGATACAACGGAGGAGGCCCGTGCGGTATTCCCGGCATGCGCGCGTCGTCTCGAGGCCGTCAGCGGGCGGCGAGATCGCGGAGGACTTCCGCGAGGGAGCGGTCTCGGGCGAAGCGGTACGCCGCGAGTGCGCGCTCGCCGGAGAGCTGGGCGACGGACCCGTCCTCTCCCGTCGCCGACCAGCGGGAGACCCCGGGAGGCCAGGACGCCATCGTCTCCAGGCGTGGTCCGGGATGCGCGAGATACGCGGGATAGGTGGGGAGGCCGCGCCGTGCACGCTGCCGACCGCCGAGGGCTGCAGCGAGCCAGGATTCTGCGGCGGAATGCGGGCGGAGGGAGGCAATGGGTCCGCGGCTCTCACCGTCGTAGACGACCGTCATCGTGTCCAGGCGTCGCACCATCCACGTCTCCTCACCGAGGAGAAGTCGGCAGAGCCTGTCGCTGTGCAGATCGATCGTCGCTCCGAACAGCCCGAGCGCGGCGATGGTCTCGGGGGAGAGCAGCTTCTCCCGGATCTCGCGCTCCCTGCGCCGCTCCTCTTGCTCCAGTCGTTCGCGCGCGATCGGGCGGAACTCCTCCTCGAGCGCGGGGCGGTGGGCAGGCGCTCCTGCGGCGAGCCGCTCATGCAGCCAGGCGGGATCGATCTGCACGAAGTACCGGAAGAAGATGGCGAGCGGAGCTCGCCCGGCGTGTAGGCGGCGGTTCCGCACGAGTAACCGCACGCCATGATCGACGGACCAGACCGCCGACACCGTGCCGTCGACGACGGCCACCCACGACCAGCCGGGCGCCTCGATCTCCGGATGCGCTGCATCGAGCAGGTCGGCGAGCCTCGTCGCCTCGGGGACCTCGATGCCGTGGCGATGCGACTGCACATCATCGCCCATCGCCACGCTGTCGCGATCCACCTCGACCGCAATGCGCTCGCGTCCCCGCTTCACCCCGTACCCTCCTCTTCTCCAATGTCGCCCCCATATCCCGGGAACCCGACACCCGGCGCTCCCCGATCCTGAACGCGCCCCTGGCGCCGACCTCGCCCCTCCGCCCGCCCGCCCTCCGTCCGCCTCCGCCCTCCCTCCGCCTCCGCCCTCCCTCCGCCGGTGAGAAACCAGTTTCCGCGCGAGACCACTCCTCCTGCGTGGGGTTTCACGACGTACGTGGTTTTTGTCGCTGTTCGTGGTTTCTCAACAAGCTGCTTCGACGGCGAGGGGGGATGGGAGAGGGCGGAACGGCGGACGGGCTCGGGGATATGTTGCGCGGAGAGAGCGGACGCCTCCGGAACGAGGCCAGTGAAGAGGGGTGGGAAGGGCGAGCCGGGGTGGGGGCGCGACCCCGGGCTATGCCGGGCGAGCCCGGACTGCGCCTCGTGAGCCCCGGGCGGCGCCGCGCACGGCCCGGGACTATGCGGCGCGACCCCGGACTACGCCGGGTCCCCGCCCAGGGGGCCGACGGCGGGGATGGGGCCGCCGTCGTCCGCACCGGTCTTGCGCCAGCGGGCGATGGCGTTGCCGAGGTGGTAGATGACGATGGCCGTGACCGTCGCGATGACGATCCCGCCGAGCTCGAAGCCGCTCGCTGCATCGGAGATCGAGAAGCCGCCGACCGCCATGATGAGCGCGACGGCCGCGGTGTACTGGTTGACGGGGCGGGAGAAGTCGACGCGGTTGTCCACCCAGATCTTCACGCCGATGATGCCGATGAGGCCGTACAGCGCCGTCGTCACGCCACCCAGCACACCAGCCGGCACGGAGTTGATAATCTCGCCGAACTTCGGCGAGAGGCTCAGCAGGATCGCCGTGATGCCCGCGACCCAGTAGGCGGCGGTCGAGTAGACCCTCGTGGCCGCCATGACGCCGATGTTCTCGCCGTAGGTCGTCGTTCCGGAGCCGCCGAAGAAACCGGCGATGGCTGTGGAGACACCGTCGGCGAGGAGCGCCTTGCCGGTCTGCTCGTTCACGGCGGGGTCGTTCGTCATGGTCGCGACGCCGCGGACGTGCCCGACGTTCTCCGCGATGAGCACGAGGATGACGGGGAGGAACATCGCCATCGCCGTCCAGGTCCCCGAGGAGGCGAAGTCGGGGAGGTCGAAGGTGGGCAGGCCGATCCAGGCGGCTTCGTCGACCTTCGAGAAGTCCAGCTCGCCCCGGATCGCGGCGAAGATATACCCCGCGATGACGCCGAGGAAGATCGAGAGGCGCCCGAGGAACCCGCGGAAGACCACGGCGAAGAGGATCGTCACGGCGAGGGTGAAGGACGCAGTGATGGGTGCGGCGGCGAAGTTGCTGTGCGCCGTGCCCGCGAGGTTGAATCCGATGAGCGAGACGATGGTGCCTGCGAGGACGGGCGGCAGGAACCGGTCCACCCAGCTCACGCCCACCGTGTGCACGACGACGCCGATGATCGCGAGCAGGATGCCGACGGCGACGATGCCCGCGAGCGCGGATCCCATCCCGGCCGACGTGGTGGCCGCCGTGACCGGGGCGATGAAGGCGAAGGAGGAGCCGAGGTAGCTGGGTAGCTTGTTCCGCGTGATGAGGAGGAAGAGGATCGTGCCGACACCGCTGAACAGCAGCGTCGTCGGCACGGGGAACCCGGTGAGGATGGGGACGAGGAAGGTCGCGCCGAACATGGCGACGACGTGCTGCACGCCGATCGCGATCGTCGCGGGCCAGTTCAGGCGTTCATCGGGACGGACGACGGCGCCGGGGGCGACCGAGCGGCCATTTCCGTGCAGTTTCCACAGCGGCATAGGGGCTCCTCAGAATCGGGGTGGGTGCTGCGCCCACTTTAGCGATTCCTGGGGATTTGCTGGGACTGCCCGTCTGTGAGGGTGCGATCGCCTGCTCCCGCGGGGTGCGGGTGATCGGTGGCTTCCGGGGGGAGGGTAGAAAGCTTTCTCGGAGGGTAGAATCCGGGCATGAGCCTCAACATCAAGAATGAGACGACGCATGAACTCGTCCGCAGGCTCGCCGCGCTCACGGGGCAGAGTCAGACGAGCGCCGTCGAGGATGCCGTGCGGCGACGTCTCGCGGAATTGGAGGGCGCGGAGGAACGCGGACGCCGGGAACGCCGGGCCCGTATCGACGCCGCCATCGAGCGGTTCCAGAGGCTCCCTGACGTGGGGCCGAGCTACGAGGAGATCATGGAGGAGATGTACGACGAGGCGGGGCTGCCGCGATGATCGTCGACACGTCTGCCCTCCTCGCCATCCTCTTTCGAGAGCCGGAAGGGGAATCGTTCCTCGACCGGATGATGGACGAGTCCTCCTCGGTGTCGGCCGCGACTCTCGTGGAAGCGCATCTCGTCGTCCGGGGGCGTCGCGGGGCAGCAGCGGCGGAAGAACTGGAGGTCCTCCTGGAGGACGCGGAGGTCCGTGTGGCCCCCGTCGACGAGCAGATCGCTCGGATCGCGATCGAGGCCCATGTACGCTTCGGACGCGGATCCGGCCATCCCGCGCGGCTCAACTACGGCGACTGCTTCAGCTACGCGCTCGCCGTGAGCCGCGATGAGTCGCTGCTCTGCAAGGGAGACGATTTCGTGCACACGGATGTGCGTCTGTCGGTTCCGTGAGGTGGGGTGGGTGCATCCGAACGGGTCGTTCTGCGTCCTGCCCGCCTGCTCTCGTACGCTCGCATGTCCGCACGGGGTGAGGAGAAGGGAACGCGTCCTCAGGCCCCCAGGCGCTCGATGAGCTCGGCATACCGCGCCGCGGTCTGCTCCACGATCTCCTGGGGGAGCGCGGGTGGCTCACCCCGGCGGTCCCAGTTCGACGCGAGCCAGTCACGCACGAGCTGCTTGTCGAAGCTCGCCATCTTCGCTTCCGGTGTGGCGGCGGTCTCCCAGGTCTCCGCGTCCCAGTAGCGAGAGGAGTCGCTCGTGAGGACCTCATCGGCGAGCCGCAGCACGCCGTCCCCGTCGATGCCGAATTCGAACTTCGTGTCCGCAAGGATGAGTCCGTGCTCCTCGGCGATCTCCGCCGCGCGGTGGTAGACGGCGAGCGAGGTGTCGCGCAGCTGGGCGGCGCGCTCCGCGCCCACGAGCTCCTCGGTGCGCTCGAA
>JAATFJ010000355.1 GCA_015655255.1 Actinomycetales bacterium
CTGCGCCACGCCTGGTTCCGCTGCCGCGACGCGCGTGAGCTCGTCGAGGACGGCATCGATTGCCCATCCGCTCCCTCCGGCGGATGCGGGAAGTCGCAGAGCTCCGAATCCCTCGGCGGCCAGCGCCGCCACCGTGCGGCGGGGGAGCGCGCGATCCTCGTGCCGTCGCTCCGCTTCCGCGGCAAGCTCCGCGAGGATTCCCGCGAAGCGCGTGCTCGTCTCGGACGTCATGGTGTGCTTCCGTTCTCTTCCGCCCCGCGGGGCGCGTCATCCGCTGCCCACCCTTCGCCGCCGCGACCGGATTCGGGAACACCGTCCTTCATCTTTCGTAACCCACGTCAACAGGGCGACTTCTCCCGGCGCGGCGGCGACGCCCGCGCCATGATCGCCTGTGTTCCGAAAACACGAGAGGGCGCTGCACGGCGCCGGATGGGGAACGACATATGACCGGTACGCCGACGATCGACAAGAAGGGCACGGTATGAGCGACGTCTTCCGCCTGGAACACCTCACCAAGACCTTCGGACGCGCGGAGAAGGAGACCACGGCGCTGGACGACGTGTCCCTCACGATCCCCGCGGGATCCTTCTTCGGCATCGTCGGAGCCAGTGGAGCGGGCAAGAGCACGCTGCTGCGTCTCCTCAACCGGCTGGAGACCCCCGACGCGGGACGGATCCTGTTCCACGACGACGACATCGGCGCGTTCAGCAAGAGTCGCGAACGCGAATACCTCAGCCGCGTGCCGACGATCTTCCAGCACTTCAACCTCTTCCACGGGAAGACCGTCCTCGAGAACATCGCCTTCCCCCTCGCCGTGCGCGGCGTGGCCCGTTCCGCGCGGCGGGAACGCGCGCGCGAGCTCATCGAGCTCATCGGCCTCTCCGGCAAAGAGAAGGCGTATCCCTCCGAGCTCTCCGGAGGGCAGAAGCAGCGCGTCGGCATCGCCCGCGCCCTCGTCGCCGACGCCGAGGTGCTGCTGTGCGATGAGGCGACGAGCGCCCTGGACTCCGAGACCACCGCGGTGATCCTCGACCTGCTGCTCGAGCTCCGCGACCGCCTCCAGCTGACGATCGTGCTCATCACGCACGCCTGGTCCGTCGTCCGGCATGCGTGCGACAGCGCGACGCTCATCGACGGCGGCCGCATCGTGGAGAGCGGTGCGGTCGGCGACCTCCTCCGCGATCCCGACTCGTACCTCGGACGCCAGCTCCTGCCCGCTCCGGACTACGGTTCGGGGCCGGGGAAGGGCTGGGCGCGCTTCGACCTCATTCTGCCGGAGGCACCGACGCAGGGGACCTTCGTCTCCGAGCTGTCGGCGCGGTTCGGGATCACGGCCTCGATCGTCTCCGGGGGCATCGAACGCCTCGGCGGCGCGACGGCGGGACGCTTCCTCGTCGACGTGGACCTCGCCGCGACCGGTGCACCCTCGCGCGCCGAGATCTCCCGTGTGCTCCACGAGCGCAGCATCGTGATCGGGGCGGTGGCCTGAGATGAATCGCGACTGGCATCGTTACCTCCCCGACTTCTGGGAGGCCTTCGGACAGACGCTCTACATGTCCGGCATCGCGTCCGTGCTCGTCATCGCCCTCGGGATCACCGTCGGCACCGTGCTCTACGTCACCGCGCCGGGCTCGTGGCGTCCCAACCCCGCCGTCTACTACGTCGTCAATACGATCGTGAACATCGGGAGATCGATCCCGTTCCTCATCCTCATCGTCGTCCTCATCCCGTTCACGCGCCTCGTCGTCGGCACGACGATCGGACCGGTGGCGGCGCTCGTGCCGCTCACCCTCGGGTTCGCCCCGTTCTTCTCGCGCCTCATCGAGGCCAACCTGCGCGAACTCGACCAGGGGCGCATCGAGGCGGCCCGCGTCATCGGGGTGACCACGCCGCAGTTCATCTTCCGCATCCTGCTGCCGGAATCGCTCTCCGGCATCATCGGATCGGCGACGATCATCGTCGTCGGGCTCATCGAGGGGACCACGGTCGCGGGCGCCGTCGGGGCCGGAGGTCTCGGCGACTTCGCGCTCACCTACGGCTATGCGCGCTTCTTCGGCGAGCTCATGCTCATCGCGATCGTCGCGATCGTCCTCATCGTGCAGCTCGTCCAGATCACGGGCGACGTCTGGATCCGGCTGCGGAGGCGGAAGCGATGACCGCGCGGCCGTCGGTGCGCGCGCTCGCCGCGACGCTCGCCGCCCGGGGCGAGGACGTGCCACAGGACATCGTCGCCTGGGCGGAGCACGAACTGCCCGAGGCGACCACGCCCGGTGCCGTGGAGGCCGTCTCCCAGGCGGTGCTCGCCGCCGAGGCGCTTCGCCGAGCACTCGAAGAGCTGCGTGCCCGGCGACGCGTCTACTGGCAGGGGAACAGCGACCGCTCCACGGAAGACGTGCAGCTGCTCGCCCTCGCCGGGACACTCGCCGCGGAGGTCGACGCGGCCGTCCTCGTGGCCGACGCCGCGATCGTCTCCCCCGATGCGCACGAGGGGCTGCGCGCCGCCGTGGTGACCGCGTCGATCGCGCAGAGCATCGGCACCCGCCTCTTCGACCTGCTCGGTTCCTCCGCTGTGGAGAGCGACCGCCGCCTCGACACGTTCTGGATCGCGTCCACCCGCGCCGCGCGGCTCGGCTCCTCCGCGAGCGTACGCGCCGCGCTCGGACGGGCGGAACTGCAGCGCTCCATCCCGGGGCGAATGCGCACGGCCTGAGTGCCGACGCCGTCCTTCCACTTCACCCGCGCGGTATCCCTTCGTGAACCGCCTTCCCGCCCGCACCACCCGCACTGTCATCTAGGAGAAGACATGTCCCTCACCCCATCCGCCCACCGCTGGCGCCGCCTCACCGGAATCGGACTCGCCGCCGCGGTCGCCATCGGCCTCAGCGCCTGCGCCTCCCAGCCGGCCGCCTCGACCGAGAGCGGCGCAAGTGCCGACACCGTGTCGAGCGACCCGCTCACGATCTACGCCACACCCGTGCCGCAGGGCGAGATCCTCGACTACGTGCAGGAGCTCGCGAACGAGGACGGCTCCGGACTCACCCTCGACATCATCGCCTCGCAGCAGGGACTCGACTCCAACGAGCTGCTCGAAGGCGGCGACGTCGACGCGAACCTCACGCAGCACGTGCCCTATTTCACCTCCTGGGTCGCCGCGCACACGGACGTCACCGACCTCGTCAACACGAACACCCTGCTCGTGAACATCTTCGGCCTCTACTCCTCGAAGTACGACTCCGCAGACGACATCCCCGACGGCTCCGAGATCCTCGTGCCGAACGAGCAGACGAACCTCCCCCGGGCGCTGTTCATCCTGCAGGACCTCGGGCTCATCGAACTCGACTATCCGGAGTCGGACGGATCCGCCGAGGCCGTGGCCATCGATGAGTCCCATATCGTCTCGAACCCGAAGAACCTCGTCTTCGTGCCCACCGACACGGTGCTGCGGGCGCAGTCGCTGCCCGATGTCGCGGCCTCGTTCATCAACGGCGACATCGCGCTCACCAACGGCATCGACCCTTCCACGGCGCTCGCGCTCGAGGAGCCCGACAACAACCCCTACGCCAACGTCCTCACGACGCGGGAGGACCTCGTCGACGATCCGCGCATCCAGAAGCTCGTCGACTATCTGCTGAGCGACGATGTCGCGACCTACATCGAGGACAACTACGGCGGCTTCGTGCTCCCCGCCCAGGAACGCCTCATCGACTGACCGCCGGTGGGGTCCGGCACGCGCCGGGCCCCACCGCTGCGGATCCGGAAAGGACAGCAGACATGTCACTCATCGACGGCGCGACCCTCGGCGACGCGGAATACGAGGCGCTCGCCGTCCGTGTGCGCCCTGTGTTCCTCCGCATCGCCGAGGACGCACTCGACCGCGAGAAGAACCGCTCCGCCTCCCCGGAACAGTTCGGGTGGCTGCGGGACGCCGGATTCGGACGCCTGCGCATCCCCGTCGAGTACGGGGGACTGGGCAGCAGGCTCTCCGATGTGTTCCTGCTCGCGGCGGAACTCGCGGAGGTCGACCCCAATCTTGCTCACGTCTGGCGCAGCCAGTACGCCTTCGTCGAGGATCGGATCGCCGCGCGAGACGATCCCGCGGCGGCGGCGATCCTGCGGCGGCTGGCCGGGGGAGAGGTCGTCGGCGGCGGCTGGAGCGAGCGCGCCGGTGCCCCCGTGGGGACCACGACGACGCGTCTCACCGCGGCGCCGGGCGGGGACTGGCTCGTGACGGGGGACAAGTACTACTCGACGGGGAGCATCTACGCGGACTGGATCACCGTGCTCGCGGAGCGGCCGGACGGCGAGCTCGTCGTCGCACTCGTGGACGCCCACCAGGACGGCGTCGAGATCGTCGACGACTGGGACGGCTTCGGCCAGCAGATCACCGGCAGCGGAACGGTGCACTATCGCGAGGCCGTGGTCTCCGAGGAACAGGTGATCGCCTATACGACGCGCTTCGCCCATCAGGCGCACTACTACCAGAGCTTCCTCAACGCCGTGCTCGTCGGCATCGGTCGGGCCGTCCTCCGCGACGGGGTCGCCGCCCTCCGTGCGAGGACCAGGGCGCATCCCAGCAATGTGTCGGCGACCGCGAGCGAGGACCCGCAGCTCCTCCAGGTGATCGGCGATGTCGCCGCGCGCGTGTTCGCGGCGGACTCCGCATTCCGCGCCTCCGTCGCCGCCGTCGACGAGGCCATCGCCGACCCCTCCGCGCTCGACTCCTCCTGGCGTGCGGTGGAGGCCGCTCAGCTCGTCATCACGACGAATGTGCTCGATGCGGCGACCCTCGTCTTCGACGCGCTGGGGTCCTCCGGCACGAGCACGGGAATCGCACTGGACCGGCACTGGCGCAACGCGCGCACCGTCTCCTCGCACAACCCCCGCGTCACCCGTGCGCGGGACCTCGGCGACGGTCTCGTCAACGCCGCGGCCTCGCCGCATCCCCGCACGGGCCGCGCCAGTGGCCTCCGATGACGCTTTCTTTCTGAGTATGACCGTCGCCGATTCCGCGACGTCGTTTGCTCGTTAGCGTCGCTCCGCAAGACGGCAGATCCGTCCCCGCAGCATCGCAGCACCCGATTCCGAGAGGCAGACCGCTATGACCGACCAGACCACGCCGCCCGCGGGCGGCTCCGAGACCCCGGAGGGAACCGAGGGGCTCGTCGCCAAGAGCACAGGAGGCCACGGCCGCCGCAACGCCCTCATCGCGGGTGCCGCCGCGATCGTCCTCGTCGGAGGGGGCGTGACCTGGGCGGCCGTCGCGAACGGCTCCTCCCCGGAGGGCGGCACCGCGTCCGCGGACCCGGCGGCCGACACCGATCCGGACGCGACGATCGCCATCGGGCAGATCCTCGAACCGGACAACCTCGACATCCGCACGACCTCGGGTGTCGCACTGGACCAGATCCTCATCGACAACGTCTACGAGGGGCTCGTCAGCCGCGGTGAGGACGGCAGCGTGGAGCCCAAGATCGCGAAGGACTACGCGATCTCCGACGACGGCCTCACCTACACCTTCTCTCTCAACGACGGCATCACCTTCCACAACGGCGACCCGCTCACGATCGACGATGTGCTGTGGTCGCTCAACTCCGTCTGGACGGATGAGACCGTCTCCGGCCACAGCTCCTTCGACGATGTCACGGGCATCGAGGCACCAGACGACGCCACCGTCGAGATCACCCTCGCCGAGCCCAACGCCGACTTCCTCTGGCTTCTCACGGGCCGCGCGGGACTCGTCCTCGACGAGGACGCGGACAATGACATCGCCGTGAGCGCGAACGGCACCGGCCCCTTCCTCCTCGAAGAGGGCGCCTGGGTGCAGGGCGACAGCATCACCCTCGTCCGCAACGACGACTACTGGGGAACGCCCGTCGGCCTCGCCGAAGCCACCGTCGTCTATTACAGCGACCAGAACGCCCTCGCCAACGCCCTCCGGGCCGGGGAGATCCAGGTGGGCGCTCCGCCGACCGACGACGCCCGCAGCTACGACGGCGATGATGCCTGGACGGTCATCGAGTCGACGTCGAGTGCGACGGGGACGATCGCCTTCAACTCCGCGCGCGGCGCACTGCAGGACGTCCGCGTCCGTCACGCCCTCCGCTACGCCTTCGACAAGGAAGCGCTCCTCGCCGCCGACGACGGCCTGGGACAGCTCATCGGCGGCCCCATTCCGCCCGCGGACCCCGGCTACGAAGACCTCACCGACCTCTTCCCGTACGACCCGGACAAGGCACGCGAGCTCCTCGCCGAGGCGGGGTACGCCGACGGCCTGGACCTCACCCTGACGATCCCTGCGTTCTACTCGGGGGTGACCTCCGTCGCCGACCTCCTCGCCTCGCAGTACGCCGAGGTGGGCGTGAACCTCACCGTCAACGCCGTGGAGTTCCCCGTCTGGCTGGAGCAGGTGCACACGAACGCCGACTACGACATCAGCTACGTGCTGCACGCGGAGGGGCGCGACCTCTTCAACTACGCCGGTCGTCTCTCCTCCAATCCGGACCTCGCTGCGCAGGGTGCCCGCTACTACTTCAACTACGAGAACCCCGAGGTGGACGCGCTCTACGCGGAATCCGAGCGCGCCACGGACCCCGAGACCCAGGCGGATCTGCTCCGGCAGGCGGCGCGCATCGTCGCGGAGGATTCCCCCGCGGACTGGACCTACGCCTCCTCCTCCCTCGTCGTCCTGGACAGCCGGATCGACGGCTTCCCCACGAACGACCTGTCATCGCGGCTCGACCTCACGCGCGTCACCGTCGCGGCCGAGTCCTCCGACTGATCGCGCTGCGCCCCCGCATCCCCCGACGAGAGAGCACCCGGCACCGACGACCATGACCCGCTTCGTGTTGGCGCGTGCCGTGCTCCTCGTCGGGGGACTGCTGCTCTCCAGCCTCCTCATCTTCTTCACCCTCCGCGTTCTGCCCGGCGACGTCGCGCAGGTCATCGCGGGGACGGATGCGACGGCGGCGCAGCTCGATGCGCTCCGCGAGCGCTTCGGCCTCGATGACCCGCTCCTCGTGCAGTACGGGACCTGGCTCGCGGGGCTCCTGCGCTTCGACCTGGGCACGAGCTACCTCACGGGGCGTCCGGTCGCAGAGGAAGTGCTCGCCAAGGCCCAGGTGACGATCCCGCTGGGACTGCTCTCGCTGCTCGTCGCAACCCTCCTCAGCGTCGTCCTCGGCTACATCGCCGCCGTCCGGCACCGCAGCCCGTGGGGCAGCCTCATCAGCTTTGCCGCGCAGGGCGTTGCCTCCATCCCGACGCTGTGGGCGGGGCTGCTGCTCATCGTGCTCTTCGCGATCATCCTCGACTGGTTCCCCACGGGCGGATTCCCCCGCACGGGATGGGCGGACCCCGGGGCGGCGCTCTCCTCGCTGCTCCTCCCCGCGCTCACGGCGGGAATCGTCGAGGGGGCGATCCTGCTCCGCTACGTGCGCAGCTCGGTGCTGGAGGTGCTGCACGTCGACTATGTGCGCACGGGCGCCGCCAAGGGCACGACGCGGCGGCGCGCGCTCCTCACCGAGGGCCTCCCCAACGCGGGACTGAGCCTGTTCACCCTGTTCGGGATGCAGGTGGCGACGCTCATCGTCGGCGCCATCGTCATCGAGAACCTCTTCCAGCTCCCCGGACTCGGGCGGATGCTCGTCGCCGACGTCGGCGCGCGCGACTTCGCCAAGGTCCAGGCCACCATCTTCGTGATGACCGCGTTCGTGCTCGTGCTCGGCGCGCTCGTCGACATCGCGCAACGCGCGATCGATCCCCAGCAGAGGCTGCGTCGCTCATGACAGACCCGATCCTCACGGAGGCACCCCGCACAGGCGAGGAGCCTCCTGTGCTGTCCCCCCGCTCCCGGAGCCGGGTCTCCGTCCCCGGATGGCTGCGCGAACTCGTCCGTCGCCCCACCGGCGTCTTCGCACTCGTCACCATCGGCGTCATCGTGCTCGCCGCGATCGTCGCCGCCTTCTGGACGCCGCACGATCCCGCCTACGCGGACCCCTACCGTCGACTGCAGCCGCCAGGGCTCACGTTCCTCCTCGGCACGGATGAGCTCGGCCGCGACGTCTTCTCCCGGCTTCTCGCCGGAGCCTCCACGGCACTGTTCGTCGCCGGGGGCTCCCTCGTCGTCGCGGCCGTCGTCGGCCTCCTCCTCGCCGTGCTCAGCTCCCTCACCGCCGTCTGGCTGCGCGAGGCCGTCGCCGTCGTCGTCGACGTGCTCATCGCCTTCCCCACCCTGCTGCTCGCGATGCTCCTCGCGGCTACCTACGGGGGATCGCTGCTCGTCGTCATCGCCGCCGTGGGCATCGCCTCCGGCGTGGGGATCTCCCGCATCATCAAGAACGAGATCGTGCGCGTGAACGCGACCGACTACGTGCTCGCCGCGCGCGCCGCCGGCGTGGGACCGCTGCGCATCATCGCCGATCATCTCGTGCCCAACATCGGTGCGCTGTTCATCGTGCTGCTGTCCACGACCGCCGCGTTCTCCATCCTCTCCGAGGCGGGACTGTCCTACCTCGGCTACGGCGCGCCGTCGAGCGTCGTCTCCTGGGGGCGGATGCTCACGGACGCGCAGCGCCTCATCACGACCTCCCCTGAGGCGGTCATCGCGCCCGGCATCGCGATCTCCCTCGCCGTGCTGGGCCTCACCCTCTTCGGCGATGCCCTGCGGGAGGCGACCGATCCCCGGCTGAAACGGGGTCGCATCGGCTCCCGCCATCGGCCGCCGACCCTCACGGAGGCCTCCCATGGTGCTTGAGGTCACCGACCTCGTCGTCGAGGTCGATGGGCGCCGCGTCGTCGACGGCGTCGGATTCCGGGTGGACGAGGGGGAGCGCGTGGGCCTTATCGGCGAGTCCGGATCGGGGAAGTCGATCACCGCCCTCGCCGTGCTGGGCCTCCTCCCGGAGAACGCGCGCGCAACGGGCTCGATCCGCTGGGACGGGCGCGAACTGCAGGGACTCTCCGACCGGGAGCTCGCGATGCTCCGCGGACGCGAGATCGGCATCGTTTTCCAGGAGCCCGCCATGGCGCTCAACCCCATCCGCACCGTGGGCGCACAGATCGCCGCGACCCTGCGCAACCACTTCGACCTCACCGCCGCGGAGGCCCGGCGCCGCGCCGTCCTCGCCGCCGGACGCGTGCTGCTGCCGGACCCGGAGACCCTCGTGCGTCACTACCCCCATCAGCTCTCCGGCGGGCAGCGGCAGCGCGTCGCCATCGCCCAGGCCGTCATCGCCGGGCCCCGTCTGCTCATCGCCGACGAGCCCACCACGGCGCTCGATGTGACGATCCAAGCGGAGATCCTCGACCTCTTCGAACGCATCGTCGCCGACACCGGCTCCTCGCTGCTGTTCATCACACACGACCTCGCTGTGCTCTCCCGCATCGCGGACCGCGTCGTCGTCTTCTCCGACGGACGCATCGTGGAGCAGGCCACGATCCGCGATCTCGTCCTCGATCCGCAGCACGAGGTGTCCCGCCAGCTCATCCGCGCCGCGCGCGAGACGAGCTGGCAGCGACCCGGGGGAGGGGGCGCATGCCCGCGCTGATCACTGCCACAGGCGTCTCGCGCGACTACGCGCTCCCGCGCACCGAACTCTTCTCCCCGCGCCGCGTGCGCCATGCGCTCGTCGACGCCTCCCTGGAGGTGGCGGAGGGGGAATCGCTCGCCGTGATCGGGGAGTCCGGTTCGGGGAAATCGACCCTCATCCGTGCCCTTCTCGCCCTTGGCGGCGGCGGACCGGGGGAGATTCGCGTGCAGGGGCGGCTCGTCGTTCCGGGGAGCGCGCGCTCGCTGCGCTGGCTGCGTGCGCAGACGGGCATCGTCTTCCAGGAGCCCTACGCCTCCCTCGACCCGCGCCGCACCGTCGGCTGGACGATCGCGGAGCCCCTGCGCGCGCTCGGCATCCGCGGAGACCACCGGGCGCGCGTCCGCGAGGTGCTCGCCCGCGTCGGCCTGCACGACTGGCGCGCCGACAACTATCCGCACGAGCTCTCCGGAGGGCAGCGGCAGCGCGTCGCCCTCGCCCGCGCCATCGTGCACGGACCGAAGATCCTCATCGGCGACGAACCGCTCAGCGCCCTCGACGTCACCATCCGCGCCCAGATCCTCGACCTCCTCCGCGAGCTGCGTGCGAGCCTCGGGCTCACCGTCATCCTCGTCTCGCACGACATCGGCCTCGTCCAGCGCTTCTCCGACCGGCTCGTCGTCCTCACCGATGGGCGCATCGTCGAATCCGGCGACGTCGCCACCGTGCTCGCCGCCCCGCAGCACCCCTACACGCGGCGCCTGCTCTCCTCTGTCCCCTCCCTCCTCGACGACACCCCTCCAGAACGGAGCCCCTCATGACCGCACCGATCGACTTCGGCGTGCTCTTCGGCACCTCGGGCAACCACCTCGCCGGCTGGCGCCTCCCCGGCGGCAACGGCGGCAAGGAACTCGACGTCGACGAGGCGATCCGCCTCGCCCGGCGCTACGAGGGCGCGGGACTGTCGGCGATCTTCGTCGCCGACGTCGTGAGCGTCTGGGGAGAACACCTCGACTCCCTCAGCCGCACGACGCGGGCGAGCTACTTCGAGCCGTTCACGCTGCTGTCCGCGCTCGCCGCCGTCACCGACCGCATCGGCCTCGTCGCCACGGCCACGACGAGCTACAACGAGCCCTTCACGATCGCGCGGAAACTCGCCTCCCTCGACCACATCTCCGCGGGACGCGCCGGCTGGAACGTCGTGACGAGCGTCGTCCCCCTGGAGGCGGCGAACTTCGGCCGCGACGCCCACTACGGGCACGCCGAACGCTACGAGCGCGCCGCGGAGTTCGTCGACGCGGTGACCAGCCTCTGGGACACCATCGCCGACGATGCCTTCCCCCGCGACAAGGATTCCGGCCTCTACCTCGACCGTGCCGGACGGCGCACGCTGGACTACCGGGGCGCGCATATCGCGACGGCGGGACCCCTCAACGTCTCCCGCCCGCCGCAGGGGCATCCGGTGATCTTCCAGGCCGGGGCCTCCGAGACGGGACGCGCCTTCGCTGCCCGCTATGGCGAGGTGATCTTCGCCGCCCCGCGCACCCTCGACGAGGCGCGCGCCTACCGGGCCGCGCTGAACGAGGCTCTCGCCGTGCAGGGACGCGCCCCCGACGCCGTGCGCGTGTGGCCGGGGCTCCGTCCCATCACCGCCTCCACGCAGGACGAGGCCGTCCGTCTCCGTGACGAGCTCAACGGGCTCCTCCATGAGGATGTGCTGCGCCGGGTCATTCAAGACAACGTCGGCGACGTGGACTTCTCCGACTTCGATCTCGATGCGCCTCTTCCCGAGCTCCCCGCGACCAACCGCTCGCAGAGCAGGGCGGCGAGCATCCTCGCCCTCGCCCAGGCGGAAGGGCTCACTCTGCGCGAACTCGGCGTGCGCTGGACGGGCGGAAGCATCGTCGGCACGCCGGAGGAGATCGCCGATCACATCGAGGAGTGGGTGCGCGCGGGCGTCGCCGACGGATTCAACCTCGGCTTCCCGTACCTGCCGGGATCCGCGGATGCCTTCCTCGATGGTGTGCTCCCCGAACTCACACGTCGGGGCCTCTGGCATCCGCACTACGGGGACACCCTGCGCGAGACGCTGCGCCTGCCCCGCCCCGACCTCACCGTCGCCGATTTCCGGGAGGCCTCCGCATGAGCCGCGAACTGCACCTCAACGCCATCTACTCCGCGGCGGGCGGCTACCTCGGAGGCTGGAGGGAGAAAGAGGCTCCCGCCCGCGCGGGCGTCGATTTCCCCTTTATTGCCGCACAGGTGCGCAAACTGGAGGAGGCCACCTTCGATGCCGTCTTCATCGCCGACCTCCTCGCCGTGCCGGATTCGCATCCCGACGTCATCGAGCGCGTCGCGACCGTCAACGACAGCCTGGAACCCACCACGCTCCTCGCCGCGCTCGCCGCGGTGACCGAGCGGATCGGCCTCATCGGCACGGCGTCGACGACCTACAACAGCCCGTACACGCTCGCGCGCACCTTCGCCTCGCTCGACCACCTCTCGCACGGCCGGGCGGGCTGGAACGTCGTGACGAGCCTCATCGACGCGGAGGCCCGCAACTACGGGGCGGAAAGCCATCTCCGCCACGAGGACCGCTACCGCAGGGCGGAGGAATTCCTCCGGGTCGTGTACGGGCTGTGGGACAGTTTCGACGACGATGCCTTCGTCTGGGACGCGGACAGCGGCCGCGCCTTCCGGGAGGACGCGATCCATCGGCTCGACCACACGGGAGAGTTCTTCCGCGTCGCCGGACCTCTCAACATCGCCCGTCCTCCGCAGGGACGGCCCGTCATCGCGCAGGCCGGGGCCTCGGAGGCCGGGCGCGCCTTCGCGGGAGCCCACGGCGAGCTCATCTTCTCCGGCATCAGCCGCCTCGACGATGCCGTCGCTTATGCCGAGGATCTGCGCCGTCGTGCGGAGCAGGCGGGCCGCCGCCGGGAGGACATCCTCATCTTCCCTCTGCTCTCCGCCGTCGCCGCTCCCACGCGCGCCGAGGCGGAGGACCGCTACGAGCACCTCATCACGCTGCTGCATCCCCGCGTCGCCCTGGGCGACCTCGAGTACTGGCTCTGCGGCGTCGACCTCACCGGCTACGACCTCGATGGTCCGCTGCCCGATCTCCCGCCGTCCAACCAGTCGCTCAGCCATCAGGCGCAGATCTACGAGACGGCCCGGCGGGAGAACCTCACGATCCGGCAGTTCGTCGACCGACGCGTACGTGCCGACGACATCGTCGTAGGGACACCGAAGGAGGTCGCCGACCATATCCAGACATGGTTCGAGGCCGGTGCCGCCGACGGCTTCACCGTCTCCTTCCCGTCGCTGCCCGGAACGCTGGACTCCTTCGTCGACCTCGTCGTCCCGGAACTGCGCCTCCGGGGACTGTTCCGCACGGAGTACCGCGGGCGCACCCTGCGCGAGCACCTGGGGCTGCGCCGGCCCGCCTCGACGCGGGGCGAGAGAGAAGACTCCGTATGACCGCGCATGACGATTCCGGGCGCAGCCGGTTCCCGCCGCGTCGTCCCCTGGGTATCGTCGCGCTATGAGCATCGCTACGCGCATCGATCCTGAGCAGGAACTCGCCACGCATCGTGCCCGGAGGCGTGCGGAGGCGATCGCCAAACGGGGGCCCGCCTCCTTCGTCTGGGGACAGTTCGTCACCGACCCCGGCACGGTCGTCGACGGTGAGCCGGGACGATGGGCACCCCTTCCCGATGGGCGTGCGGGGCTCGTCGTCACGGCGTCCGCGGAGGAGGGCATCCGCATCGGCGGGGCGCTCGTCGACGGCACGGCCGTGCTCCGCGCCCGCCCCGAGGACGGCCCCGCGATCGCGGTGTTCCCCGACGGGGCCGAGGGCATCCTCTTCGCCTACGACGAGACGAAGTACGCGCTGCAGGTGTGGAACCCGCGCTCCGCCTGGGCGCGGCGCTTCGCCGACATCTCCGCCTACCCCTACGACCCCTCCTGGGTCCTGGATATCGACATCGTGCCCACAGCCACCGGACGGACAGTCGCCATCGCCCACCACCGTGACCCGCGGCCCATCGAGGTACCCGTGCTCGCCGAGGCGCGCTTCGTGCGGGACGGACGGACGCACGTCCTCCTTGGGGCATCGAGCGGACCGGACCGCCCCGGCCTCACCCTCCTGTTCACGGATGCGACGAGCGGGACGGAGACCTACGCCGCGGGGCGCTCGCTGTACCTCCCCGACCGGAGCACCGGCCGCACGGTGGCGGATTTCAACTGCGTCTCGCTGCTGCCCTGTGCCTTCAGCCTCGCCTGGAACTGCCCCATCCCCGCCGCAGAGAACCACCTCGACATCCCGGTGCGGGCGGGGGAGAAGCACGCGATCGACCACGACGGAAAGGATCTGCTGTGAGTATCGACCTGGGATTCCTCGTCTTCCTCAACTACGACAGGGACGAGGACGCTCTCGCCTCCCTGGAGGACGGCCTCTCCCTCTTCACCCACGCCGAACAGCTGGGATACGACAGCGCCGGAGTCCGCGTGCACCACGGGGTGCGCACTCTCTCCTCGCCGTTCCCCTTCCTCACCGCCGCGGCCCTGCGCACGCAGCGCATCCGCCTCGCCACGGGCATCATCCCCCTCGGCCCCGAGGACCCGGTGCGTTTCGCGGAGGACGCCGCGACGGTCGATCTGCTCAGCGGCGGCCGACTGGATCTCGGCCTCAGCAGCGGCATCATCAAGAACTCCGTCGACCCGGCCGGTCGGGCGCGCCGCGTCGAGGAGAAACTGTCCGGGATCGTCGCCGCCATCCGGGGCGACGCGCAGGGCGACGCCCCGTTCCGGACACACGACATTCCCGTCGCTCCGGCGGTGGACGACGGGAATGTCGTTCCCCTTCCGCACGGGCCCTACGGCAGTGCGCCGGAGGAGCTCTTCGCGTTTCCGCGCAGCCCCGGGCTGGAGCATCGCCTCGCCTACGGTGCGGGATCGCTGTCGAGCGCGCTGCGTGCGGCACGGCTCGGGCTCAACCTCGTGCTGTCCACGATCCACTCCGAGGCCACGGGCCCCACCCTCGGGCACACCCAGGCGGAACTCATCCGGCGCTACCGGGAGGAGTTCGCGCAGCACCACCCCGACCGGGCTCCGAAGGTCGCCGTTGGGCGCTCGATCCTCCCCGTCGTCGACGACGAGGATGCCCGCGAGTTCTCCGCACTCGCCGACTTCTATGACCACCTCGTCACCGAGGACGGCCGGTACACGGACGGCTCCCTGTCCGCCGGGCAGGCGAGCCCCCTCTATGCGGGTTCTCCCGCGGAGATCGTCGAACGGCTCTCCGCCGACCCCGTGCTGGCGGAGATCGACGAACTCGTGCTCACCCCGCTCACCGAGCTGACGGTGGCGCAGAAGAAACGCGTCTTCGCCTCCGTCGCCGCGCACGTCGCCCCGGAACTGGGCTGGTCTCGTGCCGCGGTGACGGCGGGGGCCTGAGCCGCGGGCTCAGGGGACGAGGACGATCTTCCCCTTCGCCCCCGACTCGATGAGGGCGTGGGCGCGCGCGGCCTCCGCGAGCGGGAACTGCGGGCCGAACTCGATATCGAAGGAACCCGCGGCGAGCAGATTGATCGTGAGCGGGAACGCCTCGACCCGCCAGGCCTTCTCCTCCTCCGTGAGGGGGACGGCGGAACCGCCGCTGAAGGCGCGGATGCCGAAGCCGGGCGCATCGGCGCCGCGCACGATCGTCGCGATCCTGTCCCGGTCGGCGACGAGTGCGAGGGAGGTCTCGATGGCCTCATCGGTGCCGGCAGCATCGAGGGCGGCGGTCACCGTCCCCGGCGCCGCGTCCCGGACGCGCTGTTCCAGCCCCTCCCCGTAGGCGACGGGGATCGCGCCGAGCTCCCGCAGACGATCGAACCGGGCGCGGCTCGCCGTGGCGAGCACCGTCGCACCCCAGGAGCGGGCGAACTGGATAGCCGCCTGCCCCACGGCCCCGGACCCTCCGTGGATGAGGACCACATCGCCGCGCGCGACGCCGAGGGAGCGGAGCGACTGGTAGGCGGTGCTCGCGGGGATCCCGATGCTCGCGCCCTGCGCCGCCGTGACGCTCTCCGGGAGCAGCGCGATCTTCGTCACGGGTACGGCGAGGAGCGTCGCGTAGGTGCCGAGCTTCTCCCGGATCGCGACGCGATCGCCCGGGGTGAAACCCGTGACCCCCGCCCCGACGGCCGTGATCGTCCCCGCGCCGTCGAAGCCGACCCGCCGCGGCTCGGTGATCGGCGCGGACGGGCGGAGGCTGCGGCGCGGCTTCGCATCGAGCGGATTGACGCCCGCGGCCTCGATGCGGACGATGACCTCCCCGGGACCCGCCTCCGGGTCGGGGATCTCCTGCAGATGGAGCACCTCGGGGGTGCCGAACTCGGTGTAGACGACTGCGCTGGCCATGTGCCCACGCTACCGCGTCCCCGTCGGCACGGCGCGGGTGTCAGCGCGCGGAGAGGACCTTCGTGATGCGCTGCGCGGAGACCGCCTGCGCGGTGCCGAGCCGCTGTGCGAAGAGACTCACGCGATACTCCTCCAGAAGCCAGCGCACCTCGACGAGGGATGCGGACGCCTCGGCGGGGAGCGGGACCGTGCCGCCCGCCTCTGCGAAGGCCTGTGCCATGCGCTCGAACTCCGTCATGCGCGTGCGGTCCTTGCCGGGTGCGTCGGCGAGCCCGCGGAGCCGCTCGACCATGCCGTCGAGGTAGCGAGGCAGATGGCTGAGGCGCTCGGCGCCCGTCGCGGAGAGGAAACCGGGGAAGAGGAGCCCCGCGAGCTGGGTGCGGATGTCGGTGAGCGGTCCGAGGAGCGTGAGCGAGTTCTCCTTCTTGATGCCTCGTTCCACCTCACGGGATTTCGTGAGGATGCGCGCCGCGAGGGAGACGCAGGAGAACAGCTCGTCGACGAGCGCGGCGCTCACCGCCTCGCGCACGCGGAAGAAGTCCGCCTCCGTGCGCAGGATGCCGGACCCGGCCGTCTCTGCATCGATGAGGCGGCGCGCGACCGTCGCCCGGGCATCCTCGATGAGCGCCGCCGCGGAGGGATAGGGCGAGGCGGCGAGGGCGAGCTTCTCCGGCGCCGTGAGGTGCTCCTGGATGTAGGAGGCGGGGGAGGGGACGCCGAGGAGCACGAGCCGGAGGACACCCCGGCGGCTCTCCGCGGTCGCGGCCTCCGCCGTCGCCTCTACGCGCACGGACACCGTCGCGCCCGCATCGACGAGGGCCGGATAGCCGCGCACGACGCCCCCGGCGACCTTCGTGTCGAGGACCTCGGGGAGGTCGCCGAAGGCCCACATCGTGAGACCGTCACGTTCGAGCGGCGCGCGGGCCGAGGCGTTCGCGACGGCACCGGGGGAGGCGCGACGTTCCGGCGGTGTCGTGCGGGAGACCGAGCGGGCAACGCTCGCCCGCGAGCGATCGGACAAACGCTGCTGCAGGGCCGGCAGGCTCCGATCCGCGCCGACGACGCGGCCGCGCTCGTCCACGGTGCGGAAGTTCATCCGCAGATGCTCGGGGACGCGGTCGAGCTCGAAGTCGTCCGCGGACACACGCTGGTTCGCGAGGGGCTGGATGAGCCGGGCAAGGGCGTCCCGGAGGCTCGTCGGGGGCAGCCCCTCGTGCGATTCCGGGCCGTCCGCCGCGAGGGCGGCGCCGAACTTCTCCGCCCAGTCCGCCGCAGGGACGACATGGCGCCGGATCGCCTTGGGGAGGGCGCGGAGCATCGCCGTGACGAGCTCGGAACGCAGTCCCGGCACCTGCCAGTCGAAGCCGGTATCGCGTACCTGCTGGAGGAGGGCGAGGGGGATGACGACGCTCACACCGTCGTCGGGGGCGCCCGGCTCGAAGCGGTAGGCGAGCCCGAGCACCTGATCGGCCTGGGTCCAACGTGCGGGGAATTCGCCCTTCTCCGCCCGCTCCTCCGCGTCGAGGAGGTCGCTCTCGCGCATGGTGAGGAGCTTCGGCGTCGCCGTCAGCGCCTCCTGCCACCAGCGCTCGAAGGAACGCACATCGAAGACCTCGGCGGGGATCCGCTCGTTGTAGAAGTCGAAGACGGCCTCGTCGCCCGCGAGGATGTCGCGGCGGCGCTCGCGTTCCTCCACCTTCTCCAGGCGACGGCGCAGCTCGATGTTGCTGCGCCAGAAGGCGCTCACGCGCCTATCGATGCGGGCGGGATCCCACTCGCCCTCCACGAGCGCGTGGCGCACGAACAGCTCGCGCGCCCCCGCCCTGTCGATCCGGGCGAACTGCACGCGACGACGTGGGATGATCTCCAGGCCGAAGAGCAGCACCTTCTCGAAGGCGACGGCCGCCCCCGCATCCTTCGACCAGTGCGGTTCGGAGACCTGGCGCTTGGCGAGGTCTCCCGCGAGCTGTTCCGCCCAGGCCGGGTCGATCGCCGCGACCGTGCGGGCGAAGGTCTGCGAGGTCTCCACGATCTCCGCCGCCATGACGGCCGCAGGGCTCTTCCTGCGCAGCCCGGATCCGGGGAAGATGCGGAAGCGGATGCCGCGCGCCCCGCGGTATTCGGCGGAGCGGCGCTTCTTGTCCTGTGGCGCGGTCTTGCCCGCGGTGCGCTCGTCGAGAATGCCGATCTGGGAGAGGAGACCGGAGAGGAGGGCGCGGTGGATCGCATCGGGATCGGCGGTCTCCTCGCCGCCCTCGGTCTTCACGAGGGAGCGCAGCTGTCGGTGTACGTCGAACCATTCCCGC
The DNA here is from genome assembly GCA_015655255.1 of Actinomycetales bacterium. Next base: position 18,239 of record JAATFJ010000355.1, read on the forward strand.
ACCCGGACGTAGTTCATATGCTCTGCGCGGCATAAACGACGGAAGGCGCTGGAACCGAGCTCCTTCTGCTGCTCCCGCAGGTAGTTCCAGAGGGCGAGGAGCGTGAGGAAGTCGCTCGTCGGGTCGATGAAGCGGGCGTGTGCGCGGTCGGCGGCATCGCGGACGTTCTGTGGAGCGTCCGCGGAGGGACGCTCGCGGACATCCTGGATGGACAGCCCTGCGACGATGGCGAGGACGTCGCGACCCACCCCGATGCGCCCCGCTTCCAGGAGCATGCGCGCGAAGCGGGGGTCGATGGGCATGCGAGCGATGTCACGGCCGATGCGGGTGAGGCGCGGCTCTGCTCTGCTCTGATCGATGGCGCCGAGCTCGGCGAGGAGGTCGAAGGCCGCCTTGACGCCGCGGGAATCGGGCGGGGTGAGGAAGGGGAACGCCGTGATGTCGCCGAAGCCGAGCGACAGCATCTGCAGCA
>JAATFJ010000140.1 GCA_015655255.1 Actinomycetales bacterium
CTCGTGCAGCACGGCGAGCGCCTGCGGCACACCGAGGTCGTCGTCGAGGGCCGCCGCGAAGGCGTCGGGGATCCGGGGCTGCACGGCGAGACCGTCGGTGTCGGTAAACACGGGGCCGCACGCGCCGCCGCCTCGGCGGGAGCGGGCCGAGCGCGTGCGGAAGGCGTCGATCCTCCCCAGCGCCGCTTCCGCCTCCGCATAGGAGGACTCCGTGAGGTCGAGGCTCGATCGGTAGTGCGCGGCGGCGAGCGCGTAGCGGATCACGAGCGGATCGCGTTCGGCGAGGACGTCGGCGGCGAGGACGAAGTTGCCCAGCGACTTGGACATCTTCTGCCCGTTCACCGTGACGAGGCCGTTATGCACCCAGTAGCGGGCGAAGCCATCGCCCGCAGCGGTGGACTGGGCGAGCTCGTTCTCGTGGTGAGGGAAGCGCAGATCGAGACCGCCGCCGTGGATGTCGAACTCAGCGCCGAGGTAGCGGCGCGACATGGCGGAGCATTCGATGTGCCAGCCGGGGCGTCCCTTCCCCCAGGGAGAGCGCCACACCGCATCGTCGGGCTCGCCCTCCTTAGAGCCCTTCCACAGGGCGAAGTCATGGGCGTCGCGTTTGCCTCGGGGGTCGGCGTCAGCGGCCTGCTCCATGGCGTCGACGTCCTGATGCGTGAGGGCGCCATAGGACGGCCAGGAGCGCACGTCGAAGTAGACGTCGCCGGAGCCGTCTGGCGCGGGGTAGGCGTGCCCGCGCTCGATGAGCTGGGCGATGAGCTCCTGCATCTGAGGGATGGAGCCCGTCGCACGCGGCTCATAGGTGGGCGGGAGGATGCCGATTCCGGCATATGCCGCCGTGAAGTCCTTCTCCATGCGATAGGCGAGCGCCCACCATGGTTCCTCGGGCGTCGCGTTCTGGAGCACCTTGTCGTCGATGTCCGTGACGTTGCGCACGAAGGTGACCCGTCCGTAGCGGTGGGCGAGCCAGCGACGGAGGATGTCGAAGCTCAGCGCCGCACGGACGTGTCCGATGTGCGGGCCGGACTGCACGGTGGGTCCACAGACATACATTGTCACGTTCGCGGGGTCGAGCGGGACGAAGTCGCGCAGTTCCTGAGCGCGGGTGTCGTAGAGCCGAAGAGTCACCGCACCAGCCTACCGGCGCCGCGCTCCTTCCCCTCCCTTGTGACGGCCCGCACCGGTAAGACGAACTCTCCGACAGAATGGGGGCGTGCCCTCCGTTCTCGCCGTCCTTGCCGCCGCGCTGCTGTTCGGAACGACAGGCACCTCGCAGGCGCTCGGTCCCGAGGACACGACGCCGCTGTCCGTGGGCGCCGTCCGGCTCACCCTGGGCGGGTCCGTCCTCGCACTCGTCGCCTTCGCGATCGCCCGGAGGCGGAACCGGCACATCGTCCGTCCCGCCCTGCGCGTTCCGACGATCGCGCTCATGGCCCTCACGGGCGTGAGCCTCGTCGCCTATCAGCCGTTGTTCTTCCTCGGCACGGCACACAATGGCGTCGCCGTGGGGACGGTCATCGCGCTCGGCTCCTCGCCGATCCTCGCGGGGCTGCTGGAATGGCTGATCACCCGGCGGCGTCCCGGAGCAGTCTGGCTCGTGGCCACGCTCCTCGCCACGGGTGGCGTGCTGCTAATCGGCATCGGCGGCGGCGCAGGAGGAGACACCGACACCGCGGGGCTCCTCGGCTCTCTCGGCGCGGGCGCATCTTTCGCTATCATCGCCAATGCGCAGCGTCGGCTTCTCGACATCGGCTGGGATCCCTTCACCGTCGTCGGGACTATGGGACTCGGCGCCGCGGCGATCAGCATCGCCGCGCTGCCCTTCCTCGACCTGTCTTGGCTCGCGGAGCCTCGCGGAGCGCTCCTCGCGCTCTGGCTGGGACTTGCGACGATCGCCGTCGCCTATGCCCTCTTCACGTGGGGACTCAGCGGGCTCAGCGCCGCGACCGCCGCAACGCTCACACTCGGCGAACCGCTGACGGCCGGTCTCCTCGGAGTGCTGCTCCTGGGCGAACGGCTGTCCGCTCTCGCCGTCGCCGGTCTCGTCGCGCTCGCATCGGGGCTCCTCATCCTCGCGTGGGGATCACGCAGCAGAAAAGAGTCTCCGGCCTTCGCCGTGGAGGGGTGATCCCGGAGGCGCGCAACGCCTCAGGAGGCGAGGACCTCGTCGAGCAGCTCTCCGGCCTTGTCCTCGTCGATCTTCTCGGCGAGAGCCAGCTCGGAGATGAGGATCTGACGGGCCTTGGCGAGCATGCGCTTCTCGCCCGCGGAAAGACCGCGGTCCTGGTCACGACGCCAGAGGTCGCGCACGACCTCGGAGACCTTGATCACATCGCCCGAGGCGAGCTTCTCGAGGTTGGCCTTGTAGCGGCGGCTCCAGTTGGTCGGCTCCTCCGTGAAGGGGGCACGCAGCACCTCGAACACGCGGTCGAGGCCCTCCTTGCCGATCACATCACGCACGCCGACCAGATCGACGTTCTCGGCCGGAACCTCGATGGTGAGGTCGCCCTGCGTGACATTCAACTTCAGGTAGAGCTTCTCCTCGCCTTTGATGACCCGCTTCTTCACTTCCGTGATGGTTGCAGCGCCGTGATGGGGGTATACGACGGTTTCGCCGACCTCGAA
>JAATFJ010000134.1 GCA_015655255.1 Actinomycetales bacterium
CCGGCATCCCCGTCCTTGGCGTACGTCGCGTGCCGGGTCTGCGCCGGGAGGAGGTCGCGATGCTGGCCGGGATCAGCGCCGACTACTACCTGCGCCTCGAGCAGGGCCGTGACCGCAACCCCTCCGTGCAGGTGCTCGAGTCCATCGCCCGCGTGCTTCGACTGGATGACGACACGCGGGTCTACCTGCTCGGCCTCGGCGCCGACAGGCCCCGGCGATCGCGTCGGCGGCCGCGCAGGGAGACGGTTCCGCAGGGCATCGCCAAACTCGTAATGACCCTCCCGCTGCCGGCATTCGTCGAGGGACGCTATTTCGACGTCCTGGCCGCCAACCCGCTGGCGGCCGCGCTCTCGCCCCGGCTCGTCGAGGGAGGCAACCGGATGCGCGACGTGTTCCTCGATCCGGCGGAGGGCGCCCTCTTCCCGGACTGGGATCAGGCCACCGCGGGCCTGGTCGCCGGCTTCCGGCAGTCAGTCGGCACCGACACGGACGATCCCCGCTTCATCGAGCTCGTCGGAGAGCTCTCGCTCGCCAGCCCCCGCTTCCGCCAGCTGTGGGCTCGCCACGACGTCGGCGTCCGGCGAGGGGCGCCCATGGCATTCGACCATCCGCAGGTCGGCGAGCTCCGCCTGAACCGCGAGAAGCTCGCCGTCGGCGGAACGGACGGCATCATGCTCGTCGTCTATCATCCCGACGCCGGCAGCGACGCCGCCGAGAAGCTGGCGCTGCTCGGCTCCGCCATGCTGGCTCCGGTCGCGCGTCAGGCGGCCGGGATCAGTGCTGGTGGGCTCCCGACAGTTTGAATGCCAGGCGTCCATGCGCGAAGCCGCCCCCGGCGCGGATCGCGGTGGCGACCCATGCCGCCTCGGCGAGTTCGCCCTCCGTCGCTCCCGCCCTCACGGCGTTCTGGCTGTGCGTGTCGATGCAGTACACGCACTGGGTGGTGATGCCCACCGCGAGAGCGATCAGTTCGCGGAACTTCAGCGGGATCTCCCGGCCCTCCACCTGGAAGACGGCGTTGTCGAAGTCGGAGAACTTCTGCAGGATGTCCGGGGTCTGCTCCTTGTAGACCTTCGTGTATGTGCGGTCGCTCTTCTCGTAGTAGTCGCTCATGGTTCTCTCTGATCAGGTGATTGGTCGTGGTGGGATGGGTAACCCCGACGGAGTCGTGGTTCTTCCGCGGTCACGCGGCGCCCTGCCGCACCAGGGGCATGACATCGGCCGCGATCCTCTCCAGCTCGTCTCCCAGCGGCGAGGACTGGATGAGGAGGAGGGTCAGCCCCGCACGCTCGTAGTCGAGGATGCGTTCTGCGACCTGCTCTGCGGTGCCGACGAGGTTGGGGCGCAGGCCGCGGGTCCCCACCGAGTACTCGCGGCGGGAGAGCTCGACGCTGAGGTTGGAGTTCTTGCGGAACTCCTCGAAAGAGGCGTAGCCCGGCGATTGCGGATCGACCGTGGTGATCCGTTCCAGCTCGCGCTGCGCCTCGGCCTCCGTGTCGCGCACGATGACGTAGGCGGCCATGCCGAACTCGGTGAACGGCTCGCCGACGATGCGGCGGCGGCGTTCGTCGAGGTCCGCGATGTTGTGCGCGATCTCCTCCGTCGTGCCGCCGTGCATCACGTAGGCGTTGGCGAAGCCGGCGATGGCCTCCCGGCCGCTCTCGCTCTCGCCGCCGGCGAAGATGGGCGGGGCGGACACCGGTTTGGGCTCGAGGATCGCGCCCTGCACGTCGTAGAAGCTCCCGGTGAGGCTGAACGGGGTCTCGGTCCACAGGCCCTTGAGCACGTCCACGAATTCACGCGCCTGAACGTAGCGCTCGTCATGGGAGGCGAACACCCCGCCGTACTGTCTCGCCTCCTCCGCCCACCAGGCCGCGACGACGTTGAGGGCGAGCCTGCCGTTGCCGATGTCGGACATCGTCGCCGCCGTCTTGGCGAGAACCGTCGGCAGATGGAAGCCCGCCCGGACGGCGGTCATCACACGAAGCCGTTCGGTGACCGCGAGGATCGCGGCGGA
>JAATFJ010000274.1 GCA_015655255.1 Actinomycetales bacterium
GCCTTCGAGCGCGGCCACCGCGTGCTCTTCTTCCCCGACCAGCACCTGGGCAGGAACACCGCCAAGGCGATGGGCGTCCCGCTGGAGCGTATGCCGCTCTGGAATCCCCGGCTGGCCCGGGGCGGCTCGGAGGCGCAGTCCCTCGTCGACGCGCAGGTGATCCTCTGGAACGGCTTCTGCTCCGTGCACCGCCGCTTCACCGTGGCGCAGATCGATGAGGCCCGCGCGACGCATCCCGGTGTGCGCGTGATCGTGCACCCCGAGTGCCCCATGGACGTCGTGGACGCGGCCGACGAGGCGGGCTCGACGGACTACATCCGGCGCGCCATCGATGCGGCAGAGGAACCGTCCGTCTTCGCGATAGGCACGGAGATCAACCTCGTGCGCCGGCTCGCCGCGCAGTACCCGCAGCACGAGATCTTCTGCCTCGACCCCGTCGTGTGCCCGTGCTCGACGATGTACCGCATCCACCCGGGCTACCTCGCCTGGGTCCTGGAGGAACTGCTCGCGGACGGCACCCCCAACCGCATCCGCGTCTCCGAGGACGTCGCGACGCCCGCGCGACTCGCCCTGGAGCGGATGCTCGCCGCGAAGCCTCCCGTGACGCACCACGACCGGGCGGGTCAGCGCGCATGAGGGTCATGGTCATCGGCTCCGGCATCGCAGGGCTCACGGCCGCGCTGCACGCGCACGAGGCGGGTCACGCCGTCACCGTCGCGACGAAGGGGCGGCTCGGCGACGGATGCACTCCGCTCGCACAGGGCGGCGTCGCGGGCCTCTACGGCCCGGGCGATGGCCCGCGGCAGCACGCGGAGGACACGCTCGCCGCAGGCGCGGGGCTGTGCCGCCCCGAGGCCGTGGATGCGCTGGTCGCCAACGCCCCTGCCCGCATCGCGGATCTCGTGGAGCGGGGCGTTGCCTTCGACCGCTCTCCCGACGGGGCTCTGCGGCGCGGGCGCGAGGCGGCGCACAGCCATGCGCGCATCGTGCATGCGGGGGGCGATGCCACGGGTGCCGCGATCTCCCGCACCCTCGTCGCGGCGGTGCGCACGGCGGGAATCGCCGTGCGCGAGCGCGCGTTCCTCGTCGATCTCCTTCTCTCCGGCACTCCCGCGGGGCCGCAGGGCCCTGCGGCGGAGCGCCGCGTCTCCGGGGTGCTCCTGCGCGTCGAGGACGCGGAGCTGTCCCTCCCCACCGACGCCGTCATCCTCGCTACGGGCGGTGCGGGTGCGCTCTTCGCGCAGACAACGAATCCGGCGGGGACCACGGGGGACGGCATCGCTGCGGCGCTGCGCGCGGGAGCGGCGGTCGCCGATATGGAGTTCGTGCAGTTCCATCCGACGATCCTCACCTCCTCCCCCGCCTTCCTCGTCTCCGAGGCCGTCCGCGGAGAGGGCGCCGTGCTCCTCGACGATCGGGGGCGGCGCTTCCTCCTCGACGTGCACCCCGATGCGGAACTCGCGCCACGCGATGTCGTTGCCCGGGCCATCGCCCGCCAGGCGGCCCGGCAGGGCTCGGCCGTGCGGCTGGATGCGCGCGGGATCGGGGCATCCACTCTCGCCCAGCGTTTCCCGACGATCGATCGCGTCACACGCGCCCGCGGCCTCGATTGGGCGCGGGAGCCGATCCCCGTGACGCCCGCCGCGCACTACCTCATGGGCGGTGTCGTCACCGACCTCGACGGGCGCACGAGCATCCCCGGGCTCTTCGCCGTCGGAGAGACCGCGCGCACGGGCGTGCACGGCGCGAATCGGCTCGCCTCGAACTCACTCCTCGAGGGCGCCGTTTTCGGCGCACGGGCGGCGGCCTCGCTGGGGACGGGGATCCCTGTGGATGCGGGAGCGCCGACCACGGTCCCGCACTCCCCCGTCGCGGTGCCGTCCGTGTCCTTCTCCCGCGCCGCGCTGCAGCAGCTCATGGGAGAGCACGTCGGCCTCCTCCGTAAGCCCGAGGGGCTCGCGCATGCGCACGCGACCATCCGCGGGTGGCGGGAATCGCCCCGTCCGCGCACGCACGTCGCCGATCTGGAGGACGAGAACCTTCTCTGCGTGGCCGAGGCCGTCGCGACCGCGGCGCTCGCCCGGACGGAGTCCGTCGGCGCGCACCACCTCGAACCCGCTCTGATCGGAGTCTGATGCTCACCCCCGCCCATATCGCCCGCGTCGTCGGTGCCGCGCTCGAGGAGGACGCCCCGTGGGGCGATGCCACGAGCGCCGCGCTCATCCCCACCACCGACACGGCGACGGCCGATCTCGTGGCGAGGGAACCCGGAGTCTTCAGCGGCGGAGACGTCTTCGCCGCGGCCTTCTCCCTCACCGATTCCACGACCGCCGTCGACGTCCGCTTCGAGGACGGCGCGGCCTTCGCGGCGGGAGACGTGCTCGCCACTGTCATGGGACCGGCCCGCAGCATCCTCACGGCGGAGCGCGTGGCCCTGAACTTCGTGCAGCGGATGAGTGGCATCGCCACCCTCACGGCCGCCTACGTCCGTGCGGTCGCGGGGACGGGGTCACGCATCGCGGACACCAGGAAAACCACGCCGGGGCTGCGCGCCGTCGAGCGCCACGCCGTCCTCTCCGGCGGCGGGAGCAACCATCGCTTCTCCCTCTCCGACGCCGTCATGGCGAAGGACAACCACCTCGCGGTCCTGCAGCGCGACGGCGCCGACCTCGCATCGGCGCTCCGAGAGGCGATCTCCCGGCTGCCGCATACGATGCACGTCGTCGTCGAGGTCGACCGCGTGGCGCAGATCCCCGCCGTGCTCGCGGGCGGGGCGCACACGATCCTGCTCGATAACTTCTCCCTCGACGCACTGCGCGAAGGCGTCGCGCTCATCGCCGGACGCGCGATCGTCGAGGCCTCCGGCGGCGTCGACCTCTCCACCGTGCACGCGATCGCCGAGACCGGAGTGGACGTCATCTCGGTGGGCGCGCTCACGCACTCGGCGCGTGCCCTCGACCTGGGCCTGGACGTGCGGATCGAGTGATGCTCTACCTCGATCACGCCGCGACCTCCCCCGTGCGGGCCGAGGTGCTCGAAGCCATGGCCCCGTATCTCACGGGCCGTTTCGGGAACCCGTCGAGTCATCACACGGTGGGCGAGGCCGCCGCGCGGGCGCTGGAGGATGCACGGACGCGCGTCGCCCGCGTTCTGGGGAGGCGCACGGGCGAGGTGATCTTCACGGGCGGAGGCACGGAGGCGAACAACCTCGCCGTGAAGGGGATCGTGCTGGCCGCCCTCGAGAGCGGTCGGCGACGACTCGTGACGACGCCCATCGAACACGAGTCGATCCTCCGCTCGGCCGACCATCTGCGCCGCTTCCACGACGTCGCGGTCACACTCCTCCCCGTGGACGGGAACGGACGTGTCTTCCCCGATGCGCTCGACGCGGCGCTGGACGAGGATGTCGCCCTCGTCTCCCTTGCCCAAACGAACAACGAGATCGGCACGGTCCAGGACATCCCCGCCCTCGCGCGGATCGCCCACGCGCATGCCGTGCCCCTGCACGTGGACGCCGTGCAGTCGGCGGGGTGGCTGCCACTGTCCGGGCCGCGCGCCGACTCCCCAGATGCCGTCTCGATCGCCGGGCACAAGCTCGGCGCGCCGACGGGGACGGGTGCCCTCGGCGTGCGCGGCAGGGTCGCCCTCGAACCGCTCCTGCACGGCGGCGGGCAGGAGCGCGGCCGCCGCTCCGGCACAGAGAACGTCGCCGGAGCCGTCGGGCTCGCAACGGCGCTGGAGCTCGCGGAGGGCGAGCGCATCGCCGTCGCGGCGCAGGTAGCAGCGAGGACGGCGGAGTTCATCGCGGGTGTGCTCTCCCGCGTCCCCCGAGCCCGGCTGACGGGTGACCCCGTGCATCGGCTTCCCGGTACGGCGAGCTTCACCTTCGCGGGGACGAGCGGGGAGGCCGTGCTCCTGGAGCTGGAGCGCCGCGGTGTGATCTCGTCAAGCGGCTCGGCATGCGCCGCGGGCAGCGACGAGCCCTCGCACGTCCTGCTCGCGTGTGGGATCGACGGAGCGATCGCGCAGACCTCCGTGCGGTTCACCTTCGGGAGGACGCCGCTGCCCGAGGGGATGCCGGGGACACTCGCCGCGCTCGTCGCCGAGGCGGTCGCCGAGGTCGCCGAAGGGTAGGCAGCCGGCCTCCCGCACGCGTGCGCGCGTCCTGTTATATTCAGACGGCACGCTGCATCTGGCACGGTGTCCGTGCACTGTGAGGAGAAACATGCGTCGCATCGATGAGCTGCTGCTGGACGCGATCGACAAGAGGATATTCGCCTCGAGTCTCGACAGCGACGTGCATCACGAAAACTGCCCGCGCAGGGTTTCCCGTGCCTCAGATAAGAATGCCCGCGAATGGCGGGCACGATCCGAGGTAGGGGAAGCAGGTTGTCGATAGCCGCGAGGGCGGAGATCACGACGAAGTACGCGAGGGCGTATCTGAAAGCGTCGAAGAAAGACAAGGGCCGGTTGCTGGACGAGGTGATCGCGGTCACGCGCTGGTCGCGCGACAACACCCGCCGCAGGCTCGCGAGGGCCGCCGCACCGCGTCCTCGCACGGTTTCTCAGGCTGGCAAGCCGCGGGGCCGGAAGTACTCGTATAACGCGACGAAGGTGTTGCAGCGAGGGCGGGCGTTCTCCGGCGGGATGAGCGGGAAATACCTCGCTGTCGCGATGCCGCGCCTGGTGGACGCGCTCGAGCGTCACGGCGAGTTACTTCCCGGAAGGGGCCGCTACTCGGCCGCGGTGCGCGGTGAACTGCTGGCCATGAGCCCGGCGACGATCGACCGCTACCTCGCCCCCGCGAGGGCGAAGGACCCGCTACGTGGCATCTCGACGACGAAGCCCTCGCCACTGCTGCGCTCCTCGATCACAATCCGCAAGGCCGGCGACGAGGTCGCGGCAACCCCAGGGTCCTTCGAGGGCGACGCCGTCGCGCATTGCGGCCCGACGATGAAGGGCGAGTTCTGCCGGACAGTGGACCTCACCTGCATGCGCACCGGATGGGTGACCACCCGCTCGACCCGCAACAACGCGCCCCTGAACGTCCTCGCCGCCCTCCAGCATGCCGTCGACCACGTCCCGTTCGAGGTAACCGGGCTCGACTTCGACAACGGATCGGAGTTCATCAACCACGACGTCATCGGCTGGGCCGCCGACCGGAAGATCTTCTTCACCCGCTCCCGCCCCTACAAGAAGAACGACCAGGCCACCATCGAGTCCAAGAACAACCACCTCGTGCGCCGATACGGGTTCTACTGGCGCTACGACACCCCCGAAACCCTCACCCTGCTCAACCAACTCTGGCCGCTCGTGAACGACAGTGAACTACCTCACCCCGACGAAGAAGCCCGTCACCTGGTCAACGGACACCGCCGAGCGCCGCAAACGCGTCTACGATACCCCGCAGACCCCGCTCGACCGACTCCTGGCCGCCGAAGTCCTCTCCCCGGCGCAGGAAACCGAACTGCGCGCCCGACGCGACAAGCTCAACCCCGCCCGGCCTCGCCCGCAACATCCAGTCGATCCAGGACCGGCTCACCGGCATCGCCCGCGATCAGACCCTCGCGCTCCAAGCCCAGGCCACCACACCCCTGCCAGACACCGCTCGCGGCATCAAAGGGACTGTCTGAATAACGGTGTGTGGGATCCGGTCTGATCCGAAAGGAGATGGCCGTGGCTGACACGACCGAGATGTTGAACGACGCGATGATTGATCCCGTGACCGGGGAGATCATCGATCAGAAAGAGCTCGCGGAGCGATTGCTCGCGCAGGCCAAGGAACAGGGCGTGAGTTTGACGGGCCCGGGAGGGCTGTTGAATCAACTCACGAAGAGCGTGCTCGAGACGGCGTTGAACGCTGAGCTGACCGAGCACCTTGGCCACGATCACGGCGAGACGCCGACAGCGACGAACATGCGCAACGGGATGCGGATCAAGACGGTGTTGACCGAGATCGGTCCGGTCGAGATCGAGGTCCCCAGAGATCGGGATGGTTCGTTCGAGCCGGTGATCGTCCCGAAGCGGAAACGTCGCCTGGATGGCATCGACCAGATCGTGTTGTCCCTCTCGGCTCGTGGGTTGACGACCGGTGAGATCGCGGCGCACTTCGACGAGGTCTATGGGGCGAAAGTCTCCAAAGACACTGTCAGCCGGATCACGGAGAAAGTCGC
>JAATFJ010000225.1 GCA_015655255.1 Actinomycetales bacterium
CCGAACTGATTGCACGGGAAGCCGAGGACCTGCAGGCCGCGCTCGCCATAGGTCCTCTGCAGTTCCTCGAGTTGCTCGTACTGCGGAGCGAGTCCGCATTTGCTTGCGACGTTGACGACGAGGAGCACATCGGCGTCGTAATCGGAGAGCGTCTTCTCGGCGCCCTGGGCATCAATGAAGGGGATCTCACGCAGTGCGGTGTCAGCCATAGTCCACAGCCTAAGCTCCGGAGGCACCACCGGCTCCGGGTCTGGGAGAATAGACAGGATGACTCTTGCTCCGGCGCCTGTGCGCCCCCTCCGGATCGGCCCGATCACCCTCGACGTGCCGGTCGTCCTCGCTCCCATGGCGGGCATCACGAACACGGCGTTCCGACGCCTGTGCCGTGAATACGGTGCGGGTCTCTATGTGAGCGAGATGATCACCTCCCGTGCCCTCGTCGAGCGCAACGAGACGACGATGCGTCTTGTCCGTCACCATGAGAGCGAGACGCCCCGTTCCATCCAGCTGTACGGCGTCGATCCCGCGACAATCGCGGAGGCGGCGCGCATCATCGTCGCAGAAGACCTCGCCGATCACATCGATCTCAACTTCGGCTGCCCCGTCCCCAAGGTCACCCGCAAGGGTGGGGGAGCGGCCCTCCCCTGGAAGACGAGCCTCTTCGCTGACATCGTCGACCGAGCCGTGAAGGCCGCGGGCCCCCTTCCCCTCACCGTCAAGATGCGCAAAGGCATCGACAAGGACCACCTCACGTTCCTCGATGCGGGCCGCGCGGCGGAGGACGCGGGTGCGGCGGCCGTCGCCCTGCATGCGCGCACAGCAGGAGAGTTCTACTCTGGCCATGCCGATTGGAGCGCGATCGGCGAGCTGAAGGAGCAGGTCACCTCCATCCCCGTGCTGGGCAACGGCGACATCTGGTCGGCGGACGACGCCGTGCGCATGATGGATGAGACGGGCTGCGACGGCGTCGTCGTCGGACGCGGTTGCCTCGGTCGACCCTGGCTCTTCGGAGACCTCGCCACCGCCTTCGGGGCCCCGGCGCGGCCGGTGGACGCGACCCTCGGCTTCGTCGCGCAAGCCTTCCGCCGCCACGCGGAACTGCTCGTCGAGTTCTTCGACGATGAGGACCATGGTTGCCGCGACATCCGTAAGCACGTCTCCTGGTACTTCAAGGGCTATCCCGTGGGCAGTGAGATCCGCACGGGGCTCGCGACGTCCTCGAGTCTCGCCGAGATCGATGATTTCCTCGCGAAACTCGATCACGACGCCCCCTACCCGGGAGCCGATGCGGAGGGCCAGCGCGGCAGAGCGGGGCATCCCAAGCGGACGGCGCTCCCCGAGCACTGGCTGGACAGCAGGGACGTCGCGGCCGACGCCTCCGAGATGATGCGCGGGGCGGAGATCGAGAACAGTGGGGGTTGAGTTGCGCGCGGACGGCTACGAATCCCGCGATGCCGAGCGTTTCATCGACGAGACACATCGTTCCGAGCGCGACGACTTCTCCCGCGACCGCGCGCGCGTGCTGCACTCCGCGGCGCTGCGGCGTCTCGCGGCGAAGACCCAGGTGCTGAGTCCCGCGAGCCCCGTCGACTTCGCCCGCAACCGGCTCACGCACTCCCTCGAGGTGGCGCAAGTGGGCCGGGAGCTCGCCACGCAGCTCCGGCTGTCCCCTGATATCGTCGACACGGCCTGCCTCAGCCACGATCTCGGCCACCCGCCCTTCGGGCACAACGGTGAGCGGGCGCTCAACGACTGGGCGGAGGACATCGGCGGGTTCGAGGGCAATGCGCAGAGCCTGCGCATCCTCGTTCGCTTGGAACCGAAGGTCGCGCGTGCGGACGGGCGTCCCGGAGGCCTCAACCTCACCAGGGCGAGCCTCGATGCGACGAGCAAATATCCGTGGACGGCGGAGCATCCGCTTCCCGACCCGGGCGGTCGGCTGAAGTTCGGGGTCTACCCGGACGACGAGGACGTCTTCCGGTGGATGCGCGAGGGGGCACCGGGCCGGGTGCGCTGCATCGAGGCTGAGGTCATGGACCTCTCCGACGACATCGCCTACTCCGTGCACGACTTCGAGGACGCCGTGACGAACGGCTACCTGGACCCCGCACGCCTTACCGCCCCTGCGGAGCACGACGCCCTGATCGATGCGATCCAGCGCTGGGTGGGTACGGGCTTCTCCCGCGAGGAGCTGGAGGATGCCCTCTATCGCCTCACCCAGCTGGGCACGTGGTTGCGCGGATTCCGTGGAACGCGGCGCGATCTCGGCCAGCTCAAGAACCTCACGAGCGATCTCATCGGGCGCTTCGCGCGCGCCGCGACGACGGCGACGCAGGACGCGTACCCGCAGGAACTCCTCACCCGGTACCGGGCGCACGTCGTCGTGCCCCGCATCGTGGAGACGGAGATCGCCGTCCTCAAGGGCGTCATCGGCGCGACAGTCGTCTCCATCGACGGACGCAAGGAGCTCTACAAGGAGCAGCGCCGGTTGCTCAAGCGCCTCGCGACATCGCTGTGGAACGCGGGCCCCGCCGAGCTCGCCCCCGTCTTCCTCGCCGATTTCGAGGAGGCGGAGACGGACGCGCAGCGGCGGCGCGTCATCGTCGACCAGGTCGCGAGCCTCACCGATCAGGTCGCACTCGCGTGGCACAGCCGCCTTATCGGCGAGGTCGATCCCGCATCCGTCGGCATTTGGATGCCGCACGCCGTTCCTGCTCGTCGTGAGGCGGACTGATGCCCCGTATCCGCCAGGCCGACGTCGAGGAGGTCAAGGCGCGCACGAACATCGCGGACATCGTGGGGGAGCGAGTGTCGCTGAAGTCTGCGGGCGTGGGTTCGCTCAAGGGCCTGTGCCCGTTCCACGACGAGAAGA
>JAATFJ010000286.1 GCA_015655255.1 Actinomycetales bacterium
AAGGAGCCGGTGTGGGTCGTAAGGGCGCAAATCCACGCCGGCGGGCGCGGCAAGGGCGGCGGCGTCGAGGTGGTCAAGACCCTCGACAGCGTTAATGCCGAAGCCAATCACATGCTGGGTATGCAGCTCGTCACCCACCAGACGGGGCCGCAGGGACAGAAAGTCCGCCGGGTTTACGTCGAGGAAGGCTGCGACATCCGGCGCGAGCTTTATCTCAGCCTTCTCATCGACCGCGCCACGAGCCGCGTCACCATCATGGCCTCGACCGAAGGCGGGGTGGAAATCGAGGAAGTCGCGGCCAAGACGCCCGAAAAAATCCTGAAAGTCGCCATCGACCCCGTCACCGGATTACAACCCTATCACGCGCGCCAGATCGCCTTCGGCCTTGGCTTGAAGGATAAGCAAGTCGGCAAGTGCGTCAGTTTCTTGCATCCGCGGCAAAGATTCCTGCGGCAGATGCAGGAAACTGGCGCGGATTCAGGAGGGGGAAGGGGCGTGCCGGAGACGAATCGTGACCGGAATGTGACAAATCGGGCGTGGGCGGTTAGTGTGGGATGGGTCCGCATTCGCGGGTACGTGCACCGGCCCGAGGTGCTCGCGTCTCATCTCGCTGAATGATGACCGTTCGCTGCTCTCCTAAAGATCGTTACCCTTTTGACTTCTGACTCCCCGGTACCCCCCGTCGCCACACGACGCTCGCTGCGAGAAGCAGCCGCGAAGACGCACGGGAAGGGGGCGCCGGAGCGCCGGAGTAGTGCGGATACGGCGTCGGCATCGGCAGTCGTTCTCGGTGGCTTGGCGGAGGGCACGGTGTCCGCGGCGGCCTCCTCGCGCAGTGCAGTCGCGGCAGGCGGCCCCGTATCGGCGGAAGGTGCGACTCCCGCGGTGATTCCCGTGGTGACCGGCGGCGCCTCGGTGTCGCTCCCCGATGTGTTCGCATTCCGCGCCCCGTCGTCTTTCCGCTCCTCCGGGGTCCCCGATTCTCGGCGCCCCGGCGATGCCGGTCAGAGCCACTCCTCGCTGGGCCTCATGAAACGCATCACCGCCGCATCGTCCTCCGCCGGGGTGCTGGGAATCGTCGCCCTTGTCACTGTCGGTCTGACCGTCGCTCCGCAGGCCGTCGCCGCGACGGGCCAGACCTCGGTGCCGTCGACGTTGTCGGGGAAGGACCTCGCAGCGACGGCCGAGTCAGAAGAGGTGCAGGTCTACATTGCGCCCCTCACCGTGCAGACCGATGAGCTGGCGTACTCCTCATACACGATGGAAAGCCTCGACGCCTCCGCGCTCAACCTGGGCAGTCTGCTGGAAGCGTCGTTCGCCTCCGTCAGTTCCACTCCCACGGAGGGCGGCCTGACGCTCGCACAAGCGGAAGCGCTCATGGCGGACTACGTGAGCACGGAGGAGACCGGCTCCCTCCGCAAGGGCGAAGCCGTGCTGGAGGCGCTGTACCCCGATGGATCCGGGCCCGGAGACTGCGGCAGCGGGGCGGCGGTCAACATGCTCGACAACTGCGTCGGTTTCGTGACGTATTTCATGAACATGTACACGAGCTTCGATCAGTACGTCGTCGCGAACGGCGGGCAGGAGGCCGTGAGGATGGCCGCCATGCTGGGGCGCAGCACGAGCTCGTCCCCTTTCGTGTACTCGGTCGGCTCCGACCCGAGCACGAGCTACCTTGGACACACCTTCGTGGTGTTGGGGATCCACGACGGCCAGGCGATCATCGGCGAGGCCGCCTGCGGTCTGGGTGAGTCCGACGGCTGGCCTCGCGCTCGCGCCGTCCCGCTCTCCGAGCTGAGCGGAGACACGTTCGTGAACGTATCGGATCTCATCCTCGACGAGCCGCGTTCGCTCGCGGAGGTGCTCGGCGGGGAGTAACGCCCGCTCGCGTTCTCAGTACGAGTCGCGTTCCCCTGCCTCCTCGCCGCGAGGGATGAACCGCGCCGCGAGTCCCTCCGAGGCGCGGGCGAGCACGGCGACGTCGGCGCCGACGAGGATGAAGGAGGCGCCGGCGGTGAGGTAGGCGTCTGCGGTCTGCGGGTCGAAGGCGTTGACGCCGACGGGTTTGCCGGCGGCGGTCACGGCGGCGAAGGCGCGGTGGACGGCGTCGAGGACGTCGGGGTGGGTCTGCTGTCCGAGTAGGCCCATGGAGGCGGCGAGGTCGCTGGGTCCGACGAAGACGCCATCGATGCCGTCGACGGCGGCGATCTCGCCGGCGTTGTCGACGCCCTCGGTGGTTTCCACCTGGACGTAGACGGACACGTGCGTCGCTGCGTGGGTGAGGTAGTCGTCGACGCGGTTCCACCGGGCGGAGCGTGCGAGCGCGGAGCCGACGCCGCGGTGCCCGCGTGGCGGGTAGTGCACGGCTTCGACGACCTGTTGCGCTTGTTGGGCGGTGGTGACCATGGGGACGAGGAGGTTCTGTGCGCCGAGGTCGAGGACTTGTTTGATGATGGTGGTGTCTGCGACGGGGACGCGTACGAGTGGGGTGATGGGGTACGCGGCGACGGCTTGGAGTTGGGCGAGGACGGATTCGAGGCCGTTCGCGGAGTGCTCCATGTCGATGAGGAGCCAGTCCAGGCCTGCCCCCGCGCAGATCTCCGCGATGAGCGGGGATCCGGAGCACACCCACATCCCGGCGAGGGGACGGCCTGAGGCGGCGAGCCGGTCGCGGAAGGTCGGGTTCAGACGAAGCGGCATGTGATGGTCCCTAGTGGTCCGTAGTCGGCGTGGACGGTGTCGCCGCGTTCGACCCACATGGGTAGGGTGAAGCTCCCGGCGAGGATGAGTTCCCCGGCTTCGAGGTGTTCGCCGTGGGGGGCGAGTTTGTTGGCGAGCCAGGCGACGCCCGTGGCGGGGTGGTTGAGTACGGCGGCCGCGACGCCGGATTCCTCGATGGTCTCGTTGCGGGAGAGCAGCGCGGATACCCAGCGGAGGTCGACGGCGTCGGGGGGGACGGGGCGACCGCCGAGCACCATCCCGCCGTAGGCGGCGTTATCGCTGATGGTGTCGACGATCGTGCGTCCCTGCAGTTCGATGTGGGAGTTGAGGATCTCCAGGGCCGGGGTGACGTACTCCGTCGACCGGAGGACGTCGAAGAGTGTGCAGTTCGGGCCTTCTAAGGGTTCCTTCAGAAGGAAGGCGAGCTCGACCTCGATGCGCACGTTGGAGAACGCATCGAAGGGGATGCTCGCGCCGTTGTGCCAGACGGTGTCGTCGAACATGACTCCGTAGTCGGGCTCGGTGATGCCGGTGGCCTGTTGCATGGCTCGGGAGGTAAGGCCGATCTTGTGTCCGACGAGGCGTCGGCCGTTCGCGATCTGGCCGTCGCGCCATACGCCCTGGATGGCGTAGGAGTCCTCGACGGTCGCTTCGGGGTATCGTGCCGTGATCAGCGGGATCGTCGTGCGCGCGTGCTCGGCGCCCGCGAGCTCGCCCGCGATCTCCTGGACGACCGCCGAGGAGAGCATCAGAGCTGGTGTCCCAGCTTGTACTCGCCCTGCTTCCACTCCGGCAGGGACTCGGCTGCGTCGTCCGAGCGCGTGTAGGAGAAGCCGTCCGCACCGATCGTGACGGCCAGCTCGCTCGCCTCTTCTCGCGCCACCACGGGCTGCGGATTTCCGTCGAGGTCGAGCACGAG
>JAATFJ010000292.1 GCA_015655255.1 Actinomycetales bacterium
CGACGTCGCGCACGATGCCGGGGAGCAGACTGCGGGCGAGGATCTCTGCCGCGACGACGAGAACGGCAAGCAGAAGGAGGACGCCGAGGAGCACCCACGGCCAGCGTCTTCTTCGCACCGTCTCCCGCGCCTCGGTCATCGCGTCCGCCTCGCTACATCCGTTCCGGGGCGGAGACGCCGAGGAGGTCGAGGCCATTGCGGAAGACCTGTCCGGCCGCATCGTTGAGCCACAGCCGTGTGCGGTGCACGTCCTCGATGGGATCGTCCCCCTGCGGGATGACGCGGCAGCTGTCGTACCAGCGGTGGTAGGTGCCTGCGAGCTCCTCGAGATAGCGGGCCACCCTATGCGGCTCGCGGACCTCCGCCGCATAGGCGACGACGCGGGGGAACTCCTGCAGTACGCCGAGGAGGGCGGACTCTGTCTCGTGCGTGAGTGTCTCCGGAGCGAACGCAGAGCGGTCGACTCCGGAGTCCGCGGCGTTGCGCGCGACGTTGTGGGTGCGGGCATGGGCGTACTGCACGGAGAAGACGGGGTTGTCGTTCGTGCGCTTCTGCAGCAGCTCAGGGTCTAGATCGAGGGGCGAGTCGGCGGGCGAGCGCTCCAGGGAGTATCGCAGGGCGTCGGTGCCGAGCCAATTGAGCAGGTCGTCCATCTCGATGATGTTCCCGGCCCGTTTAGACAGCCGGGCCCCGCCGATGGAGACCATCTGACCAATGAGCACCTGGATGTTCTTCTCCGGGTCCTCCCCCGTCGCGCCCGCGACGGCCTTGAGCCGGTGGACGTAGCCGTGGTGATCGGCGCCGAGGAGGTAGATCTTGTTCTCGAAGCCGCGATCGCCCTTATTGAGGTAGTAGGCGGCATCCGCGGCGAAGTAGGTGTACTCACCGTTGGAACGGCGGATGACGCGGTCCTTGTCGTCACCGAAGGAGGTCGTGCGCACCCATGTGGCACCCTCCTCCTCGAAGACATGTCCCTGCGCGCGCAGGCGTTCGACGGCCTCGTCGATGAGGCTGATCCCCTCGGCGTTCTTCGCGTGCAAGGTGCGCTCGGAGAACCACACGTCGAAGGGGACGTTGAAGCGGGCGAGCGAGGCGCGGATCTCCGCGAGCTGGTACTCGTAGGCGAGTTCCCGCGCCGTGACGAGACGATCTTCCTCGGGAAGCTCCGGCAGGTCGGGGCGCGCCGCGAGAACGCGCTGCGCGAGGGTCGCGATGTACTCGCCGGGGTAGCCGCCCTCCGGCGTCGGCTCACCCTGGATCGAGGCGAGCACGGACTGCGCGAAGCGCTCCATCTGCGCGCCGGCATCGTTGATGTAGTACTCGCGCACCGCGTGCGCACCGCTCGCGAGGAGCAGTCGCACGATGGCGTCGCCGAGGGCCGCCCAGCGCGTGTGTGCGATGTGCAGGGGTCCCGTGGGGTTGGCCGAGACGAACTCGACGTTGACCGAGACGCCCTTCTGCGAGTCGTTGGTGCCATAGGTCGTGCCCGCATCGACGATCGTCTTCGCGAGAACGCCCGCCGCGGCCGCATCGAGGCGCACGTTGATGAAGCCGGGACCGGCGACCTCGGTGCTCGCGATGCCGTCGACGTTCTGCAGCTCCGCGGCGATGCGCTCCGCCAGCTGGCGGGGGTTCGTGCCGAGCTGCTTCGCAAGCCGCAGGGCAACGTTAGATGCCCAGTCGCCGTGCTCGCGGTTGCGCGGACGCTCGGGGGCGAGGTCGGCGGCACCGAGGGTGAGCGGCTGATCCGGTCGGAGCTCCGCCGCGATCGGCGTGATGACGGTGAGGAGTGCGGCGGCGAGAGTATCGGGATCCATAGAGACCCCAGTTTACGGCGATCGGGCGGCGGAGTTTGTCTGCGGGGAATGCTGCTCTACCCTCAGGCCATGGGTGAGGCGTTCCCGAGACGGACAGTGCGCATCACGGCGATCGCTGCCGGGGTGCTCGTCGTCGGCGCCGTCGTGCTCGGCATGTGGCGGCCGTGGTCCTCACTTCCCTCATCGATGCCGGTCGGCGCCGGGGAGAATCTGCCGGTGATCGCACCCGCTCCTCTCGTGATCCCGGAGGACCCGCGCGTGCTTGTCTTCGGTGACTCGTGGACCTACGGCCAGGCGGCCGACACCCCGACGGATGGCTACGCGTATGTGCTCGCCGATCTCCTGCACGGCGAGACGATCGTCGACGGGGTGCGCGGAAGCGGCTATCTCAAGCCCGGCATCACCGGTCCCGCCTACGGTGAGCGCATCGCCGCGCTCGATCCGGGGCTGGACCCCGATCTCGTCATCATCCAGGGGTCGATCAACGATCGCCGCGAGGGTGCGAGCGGGTACCGCGAGGCCGTGAACGCCGCATGGGACGCACTGGAAGCTCTCTACCCCGCCGCGGAGATCGTCGTGCTGGGCCCGGCCCCGCAGATCCTTCCCGTCGAAACGGAGACGGCGCGCATCGATGCCGATCTCTCCGCCCTCGCCGCCGCACGCGGCTGGTGGTACATCTCCCCGCTCGGCGACGACTGGATCACGACGCAGAACTACCTCGACGTCATTGACGTCGACACGGGCAACCAGCACCCCTCCACAGCGGGGCATCGTTACCTCGCCGAGAAGCTCGCCGCGGCCCTGCAGGAGCTCACCGCCGTTGCCTCCGCCGAGGCCGGTGGGACGAGCTCCGCGCCGTGATAGTGTCGATGAGTTCGCCTCCGTAGCTCAGTGGATAGAGCGCCGGTTTCCGGTACCGTAGGTCGCAGGTTCGACTCCTGTCGGGGGCACTTTTTTTCGCACCACCCGTCGAGAACGCACGAAGTGCTCTTCTCCGGCTCTGATACGCGCATCTCGTACGTTTTCGACACGTGTGCGCGTCAGGCGAGGCTGAGGGCGAGAAGCGCGAGGTTGAGGGACACGATCGCGAGGGAGACGAGGACGGCGGCGATGCGCAGCGCCCGGCCGTTCACGAAGTCGCCCATGATGGAGCGTCTGCTCGTATATACCGCGAGCGGAATCAATGCAAAGGGAATGCCGACCGAGAGGACGACCTGGCTGAGCACCAGCAGCCACGTCGCGTCAGCGCCCGTCGCGAGGACGAGGAGCGCAGGGACAATGGTGATGCTGCGGCGCAGCAGGATCGGAATCCTCCGGTGGATGAGCCCGGCCATGATCGCGGACCCCGCGTAGGCGCCGACCGAGGTCGAGGCGAGCCCGGAGGCGAGCAGCCCGATGCCGAAGACCACGCCGACTCCCGCGCCGAGATGTGCGCTGATCGCGGCCGCCGCTCCCTGGATGGTCGACGTTCCCGCGACCCCGGGAAGCGCGGAGGCCGCGAGGACGAGCATGGCGATGTTCACACCGCCTGCGACGATGAGTGCACAGACGACGTCCCAGCGCGTGGCGCGCAGAAGACGACGGATGCGGGAGGGTTCGGTCGTCACGCCGTATCGGTCGCGGGCGAGCCCGGAATGCAGGTAGACGGCGTGCGGCATCACCGTCGCACCCACCATGCTCGCGGCGAGCAGGACCGTCTGCGAGCCCTCGAACCGCGGGATGAGACCGCCCGCAACGCCCGGCCAATCGACGGGAGTGAAGAAGAGCCCGGCGACGAATCCGATCGCGATGACGGCGAGGAGCCCCATGATGACGAACTCGAACGGGCGCTGCCCTCGGCGCGACTGGATCGCGAGCAGCCCGAGCGATACGACGCCGACGATGACCCCGCCCCAGAGCAATGGCAGACCGAAGAGGATCTGCAGGGCGATCGCTCCCCCGATAACCTCGGCGAGGTCGGTCGCCGCGGCCGTGATCTCGGCCTGCGCCCAGTAGAGAAGGCGGGCGGGTTTCGACAACCGGTCCCCCAGCATCTCCGGAAGGCTCCGCCCCGTAACGATGCCGAGCTTCGCGGAGAGGTACTGCACGATGACGGCCATGACGTTCGCGACGACGAGGACCCAGACGAGCAGGTAGCCGAACTCGGCGCCCGCGGACAGGTTCGCCGCGACGTTTCCCGGGTCGACATAGGCGATCGCGGCGACGAACGCGGGCCCGAGGAGAGCGATGAGACGACGCTCCGGCCGCACCGGAGCAGGGGCTATGGCGGTGTGCATTCCCGGCATCGCCTCCTTCTTGTCCCCACAGCCTAGCACTGATTTAGGTAGGCCTAAATCTTCGATTTCTTCCCTGCGCGATGCGAGGGTCCCTATTTCTCGGACAAGAGTCCGAAAAATAGGGCTAGGCTCCTTACATGAGCAACGTCGCCCCCCGGAAGAGACGCGCAGATCCGCGCCGCCAGCGGACGCACGCCGCGATCCATTCAGCGATCGGCCGTCTCAGCCACGCGGGCGTCCCCCTCACCGTTCCGGCGATCGTCGCGGAGGCCGGGGTGAGTAGATCCACGTTCTACGCGCAATACACGGGCCTCGAAGAAGTTCTCACGGCGACGATGACCCAGAGCTTCGCCGATATTGCCGAGCTCGACATCTCCCTGCGAGCCAGCGTGTCCCCGACGGAGACCGCACAGGCAACCACGACCGCGCTCGTCGCTGCCTTTGCCCAGCACCGGGTGCTCTGCCGCGGCGTTTTCCGCTCCGACGCACGCGCCGTCGTCCTCGACGCGCTCCTCACGGCATTCGTCGAGCATGCCACACCGACCATGACCATCGCCGCACCGCGCGGCGTCGATCCGCACGCCGCCGCAGGCTATGTCGGCGGCGGCACGCTCACCGTGCTCCTCAACTGGGTCCTCGATGACGAACCGACCTCATCCTCGCGGCTTCAGGAACAGCTCCTCGCTTTCCTGCCCGCGTGGATGCTCACCGAAGAAGGGAAACAACTCTCATGACACGTACCTATGTGGTGACCGGAAGCGCCTCCGGTATCGGCAAGGCGACGAGCGAACGGCTCCGCGCCGCCGGTCATACCGTCCTCGGCGTCGACATCGCCAATGCCGACATCGTCGCCGACCTCAGCAGCGCCGCGGGCCGTGCGGCCCTCGTCGACCGCGCCGCCGAGCTCAGCCGGGGACGCCTCGACGGTGTGATCGCCGTCGCCGGACTCGTCGTCCCGCGCCCTGTCACGGTCGCCGTGAACTATTTCGGCGCCGTCGCGACGCTCGAGGGTCTTCGTCCCCTCCTCGCCGCTTCGTCTCAGCCCCGAGCCGTCGTCGTCTCCTCGCTCGCCGCGATCGAGGAGATCGATGAGGAGCTCCTGCGCCTCATCGAGTCCGGCGACGAGGCCGCCGCTCTCGCCCACGCCGAGGCGCTCGGGGCCACCGCGAACGCCGCCGGCTCCTCCGTGCTTTACACGACCTCCAAGCTCGCCATCGCGCGATGGGTGCGACGGACCGCACCGACGTCCAACTGGGCTACCGCGGGTATCGCGCTCAACGCGATCGCCCCCGGAGTCATCGAGACCCCGATGACGAAGCCCGCGCTGGAGACCGCGGAGGGCCGTAAAGCTCTCGACGAGGGGGCGCCCGCCCCCTTCCACGGCCCGGCAGCGCCGCCCTCGGCGCCCGCCGCTCTGCTGGACTGGCTCACGAGCGAGGACAACTTCTACGTCACCGGGCAGATCCTGTTCATCGACGGTGGCGCCGAGGCGATCCGCCGCCCGGAACAGGTCTGAGACAGCGCGGCCCCGCACGTCTCCGCGGCGTGCGAGGCCGCCCCGACGGTCCTCGCTACGAGAAGATCTGCCCTGTCAGCGTCATGACCCCCACGGACGTCGCGGTCACGAGCACCCAGAGGATGCCCCCGAGCAGCAGCGGTCGCCATCCGGCGCTGCGCACGGCGGCGAGGTCGGTCGACAGCCCGATGCCGGCGAGGGCCGTCGCGATGAGGAAGACACTCGCGCTCACGAGCCCGGAATGCAGGGACTCCGGAATGAGCCCGACGGAGTTCACGATCGCGACGAGCACGAAGCCGACGAGGAACCAGGGCACGAGGCCGAGAATGCGACGCGGCGTGAGTGCCGTGCCCTGCGCCGTCCTCCGCGCCTCGATGACGGAGAGTCCGATGCTGATGGGGATGATCATGAGGGTGCGCACGAGCTTGACGACGACGGCGAACCCCAGAGCAGCCGTGCTGAAGACGCTCGCCGCGGCGACGACCGAGCTCGTGTCGTTGATGGCCGTTCCGGCGAGCAGCCCGAACGAGTGCGGGCTGAGGCCGAGGAGGTGCCCGAGGAACGGGAAGAGCACGACGGCGAGGATGTTGAACAGGAAGATGACCGAGACGGCATAAGCGATCTCGCCGCTCAGCGCACCGATGACCGGCGAGACGGCGGCAATGGCGGAGGCGCCGCAGATCCCGGTCCCCACCCCGATGAGGGTGCGCAGGCGACGCTGCACACCGAGCATCCGGCCGATGCCCCAGGCCGCCGCGAGACAGACGACGAGCGTGGAGAGCATCACAGGAAGCGACTCCAGGCCCACCACCGCGATGCTGCTCAGCGAGAGCTGCGCGCCCAGCAGCACGACGGCGAGCTGCAGCAGGAACTTCGTCGAATAGGTAATGCCGGGCCGCACACGCCCACGCGGCGCGCGCACGAGCGTGATGACGACGCCGATGACGATCGCGGGCAGGACGGAGCCGAGCACGGGCACAGCCGTGCCGATGAGCGTCGCCACCACCGCGATGAGCGCCGTGAGGAGCACACCCGGCCAGACCTCGCCCGCCCGCAGAAGTAGCCGATTCGGAAGCGTGCGCGCGGGGAGGAACTGCATGGCTTCTATCCTCGTCCTCCTGTCCACCGCTTCGCCAGCGTGCGGACGCTCTTCCGGCCACGAGCATCGGTACGGTGGAGGAAACAGTATCCGGAAGGCCAGCCGTGCAGCACTCCCCCGCATCGAATGAGGACCTCGACAGGATCATCCGTCTCTGGGAGGCCCAGCAGGACGCCGCTGTCCGCGACCGCGCGGGACGCTTCTCTCTCATCCTCGACGTCATCGCCGACACTCGCCCGGCGGCGCGCACCTTCCTCGATCTCGGCGGCGGCCCCGGGTCCTTCGCTCGGCTGCTGCTGGAGAGGTTCCCGGAGGCACGGGTGCTCGTCGTGGACGACGATCCGGCGCTGCTGGCGCTCGCGCGCCACAACCTGCGCGCCTTCGGCGAGCGCGCCGTGATCGTGGAGGCCGACCTCGCCGATCCGCACTGGAACCGCGCGCTGCAGGGCGATGAGGCCGATGTGGTCGTCTCCAGCACAGCGCTGCACTGGCTGAGCACCTCCGCGCTCGTGGGGCTCTACGAAAGCCTCTTCTCCGTCCTCGCAACGGGCGGGCTCTTCGTCAACGCCGATCACTTCTCCTACCGCGCGGAGGGCTCCTTCTTCGCTGCGGCGAGCGACGCCGACGATGTCCGCCGCCGAGACACCTGGCCCGATGGCGTCCCCGACTGGTGGGGGTGGTGGGAGGAGTTCTCCCGTCTCCCGAGTTTCGCTCCCCTCATCGCGGAACGCGACCGGCGCTTCGCGGACATCCCGGAAACGCTCGATGCCACGCCCGCCCTGCACACGGAGGCGCTGCGGGTGGCGGGGTTCACCGAGGTGGGAACGCTGTGGCAGCGCCTCGACGACTACGTCGTCTATGGCGTGAGAGGCTGAGAGTGCGCGAGGGCCGTGCTGTTCAGCCGAGCGCGAGCCCCAGGCCGATGGCGACGATGGCGAGGAGCGGGGCAAGCCCCTGCAGGAGCGCCGCACGCGCCTTCGAACGGTCCGAGAGGACGAGCACGAGCGCGGCGGCGAACATCATGGATGTGCCCGCGAAGACGAGCGTGTAGCCGACGGGCACGAGCCCGGAGAACAGGAAGGCGATGCCGAGGAGAGTCGCAAGGGCGAGGAAGAGGTTGTAGAAGCCCTGGTTGAAGGCGAGGGCCTTCATCGTCACGGCATCGGCCTCCGTCGCGACGCCGAAGATCTTCCGCGTCTCCGGATCCGTCCACCGGACCGATTCGAGAGCGAAAATGAAGACGTGGAACGCCGCGGCGATGGCGGCGAAGACGAGACCGATGATGACCATCCGTCGATTCTCCCCTGCCGCGCACGCGCAGGCAACCGGAGCGGGGTGGCATCGTCAGCCCCGAGGCGCGCGCCGGTAGACGAGGTCGCGGATCTCGCGCCCTTTGGCGAGCCCCTTGCGCTCGAAGGCGGTCATCACGCGACCGTCGAAGCGGGGCGCCCACTCGCCCTCGAAGGCCCTCTCGAGGAGCGGTTCCGCGTCGAGGACCTCGCGCATCTGTACGGCGTACTCTTCCCAGTCGGTCGCGAGACGCAGCAGCCCGCCGTCACGCAACGCCCGTGCGACAACGGGCCCGAAGCCGGGGCGCACGAGCCGCCGCTTGGTGTGGCGTTTCTTGTGCCAGGGGTCGGGGAAGAAGACCCAGACCTCGCCGGCGGCGCCCTCGGGCAGATAGGACGAGAGCACTTCTGGCGCATTCGCCTCGACGAGGCGGAGGTTACGCACCTCCTCGCGGTCGGCGTCGAGCATCGTCCGCGCGAGTCCCGCGCGGAACACCTCGACGAGGAGGAAGTCGTCGTCGAGTCGCGCGGTCGCCGCGGCGACGATCGCATGTCCCTGCCCCGAACCGACCTCCACGATCAGCGGGGCCGACCGACCGTAGACGCCTTCGGGGTCGAGTCGGGCATCGGGATGCACGGAGGTCCAGGCGACGTCGCGGGGGGCGTCGA
>JAATFJ010000208.1 GCA_015655255.1 Actinomycetales bacterium
GTACGGGCACACCTGGTGCGCAGCGGCGACGAGCTCATCGGCCGTCTCCTGGTCGATGCCGCCGAACTCGCCGTGGATGCTCGCCGCGAGGCTGAAGCCACCCTCGGCGGTGGGGTGCAGACTGACCTCGGCGACGATGGCCGAATCGGTCACGGTGATCTTCTTCTGGCTCGCGATGAGCTTGACGGCCGAGTGGAAGCACGCCGCCCAGCCCGCGGCGAAGAGCTGCTCGGGGTTGGTGGCCCCGCCCGCGCCGCCCATCTCCTTCGGGATGGCGAGACCGAGGTCGAGGATGTTGTCGCTGGAGACGACGTGGCCGTTGGCGCGGCCGTCGCCCGTGGACGTGGCGACGGCGGTGTAGAGGGTATCGGACATGGGGATCCTTTCGTCATGGTTCCCGTTCGCTATGTAGACGAACTAGTAACTCTACTGAAACTGTAGACTCGGTTTCGTCGGAGGGCAAGTACGCAGCGCCCGAGGGGAGAGAAGAAATGACGACGTCGACGAGGGAAGGTGCGACACGCGGCGCCGCCACGCGGGAACGCATCCTCGATGCCGCGAGCGACCTCTTCTACGCTCAGGGGATCCGGGCGACGAGCGCCGATCGGATCATCGAGAAGGCCGACCTGACGAAGGTCACCTTCTACCGTCACTTCCCCACGAAGGACGACGTCATCGTCGCCTACCTCGCGCGCTGCGCCGCGCACGAGCGCGCCGCGGTCCTCGCCGCCGACGGGGAGGGGGATGCGTACCAGATGCTCGACCGCCTCGCCCGCGTCATCGTCGCGGAGAGCGACCGATCCGGCTTCCGTGGATGTGCCTTCATCAACGCTGCGGCCGAGTATCCGGATGCCGAGCATCCGGTACGCGCCGCGATCGACGCGCACCGGGCCTGGTTCACGGCGACTGTCGTGAGCGCGCTCGCCGACGCCGGGGTCCCCAACGCCGCCGAGGCGGGCGCCGAGGTCGTCATGCTGAGGGACGGAGCGATGGTGGGTGCCTCCCTCGCCGGACCCGCGACAGTCAACGCGCTCGCCGCGGCATTCCGCGCCGTCGTGCGTGCGCACGAGGTCGAGCCGCTGCGCCGCTGACGTCGCCTGGCGCTTCGTACTCAGCGCTTCGCACTCCGCACCCGCCCCGGCAGGAGGAGCGCGGAAACGGCGGCGAGGACCGTGATGCCGTTGCTCCACCAGAATGCGGCGTCGAAAGCCGCGGCCGCGTCGTCCGCGGCGATCCCCGCATCGAGGATGACGGCAACAAGCGCCGTGGCGAATGCCCCGCCCAGCTGCTGCGTGATTCGGGTGAGTGCCGAGGCCTGCCCCATATCGCTCGGGGCCGTGTCGGTGTACGCCGTCGTCATCGCGGGGATGAGGAGAAGGCCGGCCTGCAGCACCGTGCTCCCCTGAACATTCTGGAAGAGCAGCGGCAGGAGGAAGGCGCCGACGAAGAGCACGCCGCCGAGGAACGTGAGCGACACGGTCGCGGCACGGACGGAGCGCTCGCGGAGCAACGGGACATCGACGAGCGCCGCCTTGCCGTGCCGCCAGGCCCAGACGGCGAGCGCCGCGAGGAGCACGAGACCCCCGGCCCAGAACGCCAGGGAAGGAGACGCCGTCCGTGCCGCTCGCCTGAGAGAGTCCGAAAAGGAGTCCGACAAGGGCGGGAATGAGGAGCACCGCTCCGACGAGATCGAGGCGCGGCCGGGCCGCACCGGGCTCCGGTGCATCCGCGGGCAGCCAGAGCGCCGCGAGGACGATGCCGATGAGCCACAGCCGCTTCCCGCCGATGCGGTTCTGGAGCCAGCTTACGAAGGGGATCGCGACGGCGAGGCGCTGCCCTCGAAAGCGCGATCCTCTCGGCGGTGGGGGAGGAGCTCGGAAGTCGCGGCTACAGCGGCATGACCTTCGAATCGGTCGCAGAGCGAGCTGGCACGAGCAAGGCCGTGCTCTACCGCCGCTGGGCCTCGAAGCAGGAGCTCTTCCTCGCGGCCTTGCACCAGCGCGGAGTCCTCGTCCCCGTCGTCCCCGCCGACACGGGATCGCTCCGCGGCGATGTCATCGCCCTCCTGGAGAACACGAATCGGCTGAGCGTCGACTTCGCCGCGACGATGAGCGGCATCCTCAGCGCCTACTTTGATGAAGCTGCGCTCACTCCTGCACAGCTGAGAGCCATGGCCTTTAGTGAGCGGAGGACGGGGATGGAGCAGGTCATCGATCGCGCCGTGGAGCGCGGGGACATCCCCGCGGGTGTGCTGCCCCCTCGGCTCGTCTCCCTCCCCTCCGACCTTTATCGGAAGGAGCTCATAATGACGCTGGAGCCGGTATCGCGGGAGACGATCGCCGAGATTGTGGACGTCCTCTTCCTGCCGCTCGTCGCGCGCTACGTCGCGGAGGCGTGACGCGCTCAGTCCTGCTCGAGGTTGCCCTGGATCGCACCGAGCACGTGCTCGAGCGCCGCGATCTCGTCCCCGCTCATTCCTGCCGTCGCTCGTGCATGCACCCGGCGAGTCACGGCGCGCGCGGGCGTGAGCACGTCGCTCCCGGCCTCGGTGAGGTAGTGCAGGCGCGCGCGTCCGTGACCGGGCTTCCGCTCCACGAGACCGTCGCTCTCCAGCGCGTTCACCGTATCGGCGAGCGACTGGGGGCGCTGGCCGGTGAGCTCCGCGAGAAGCGATCCCGTCAGTCCTGGCACGGCGTCGAGCGTGGCGAGGATGACGAACCGGGCGAGGCTGATCCCCGCGTCGCGCTGCAGCTCTTCATTGGAGACCTGGTTGAACGTCTGCATCGTCAGGCGCAGGCGGAGCGCGAGGGTGGGGATGCGTGCTGCAGCCTGGAAGCGCCGTAGCTCGGCGTACTTCTCGGCCGCGGCGGAGGAGAGGTCGGCCACATCGTCGGCGGGTGGGTTCATCTCATCGGGCTCCTCGGGCGGCTCGGCCTCGAGTGATCATAGCGAGAACGGGGAGGACGGCGAGGCAGCTCACTCCTGTGACCGCGAACACGAGCACGAAAGCCCCCTCCGCCGGTGTCGTCGCATCACCGAGATGGATGCCCGTGAGGAGGGCGGAGACGACGGCGGCGGAGATCGACGTCCCAAAGGTGCGGAAGACCGTGTTGACCCCGGTGGCCTCAGCGCTTTGGCTGCGGTCGACGTTGCTGAGCAGCAGCGTGGGAGTGGCGCTGTAGGCGAAGGCGAGTCCGACGGCGACGAAGACGTTCGCGATGACGAGCGCCCAGATGCTGGAGTGCCAGACGAGGAGGAGTGCGTAGCCGCCTACGAGGACGAGCGCGCCCATCGCGATGCTCGTGCGCGGGCCCTTCGCGCGGATGAGTCGCGCGGCGAAGCGCGGCGCGAGGATCGCGAAGATAGCCGAGGGCAGCGTGAGAAGACCCGCGACGAGCGCCGTCGCTCCCAGCCCGTATCCCGTCGAGGTGGGGATCTGCGCGAGCTGCGGGGAGGCGAGGATGATTCCGTACATGCCGAACCCCAGCAGCATCGTGACGAGGTAGGTGAGCAGCACGGGGCGGCGCGCGAGCATGCGCAAGTTGATGAGGGGATGCTCGCGGCGCAGCTCGAAGAGCACCCAGAGGAAGAGGACCACGATCCCCGCGCCGAGGAGCCCGAGGGTGAGCGGCGACCCCCATCCCCAGGTGTTGCCGTCGCTGATCGCCATGAGGATCGCGGTGAGCGCGAGGGTGAGGATGACGGCGCCCGCAACGTCGATCTGACGTTCGCCGTTCCCCGGCGTCGCGGGGAGGATGAGGAGCACGCCGACGATGGCGAGCGCCGTAAGGATCGCCGTGCCGATGAACAGCCACTCCCAGGGCAGGAACTGGGCGATGAGCCCGCCGCAGACGGCACCGAGCGTGCCGCCGATGCCGGAGAGCGAGCTGACGAAGGCGATGCCGCCCACGAGCCGCTCGCCGGAGACGATGTCGCGGAGGAGCCCGATGCCGATGGGAAGCAGCGCCATGCCGAAGCCCTGCAGGACGCGGCCGACGATGAGGACGGGCAGCGTCGTCGCCAGTGCCCCGATGACGGAGCCGACGAGCAGCCCGCCGAGACAGAAGAGGAGCATCCGGCGCTTGCCGAAGATGTCGGCGAGCCGGCCGAAGATCGCACAGGAGATGACGCCGCTGAGGAGTAGGGCAGTCACAAGCCAGGAGACGTCGGAGGAGGAGGCGCCGAGTTCCGCGGGGAAGATCGGCAGCAGCGGGATGACGGCCGACTGCATGAGCGTACCGATGAGGGTGGCGAACGCCACGATGAAGACCGCGAACGTCGCGCGTCGCTCGGTGGAACCGTCGCGGGACGGATGATTCTCTGCTGTCATGTGTCGGTGCTCTCCCTTGCCGCGTTCCAGCGTATCAGGAACCTGATATATGGCGCCGCGTGAGCCGCCCGGAATCGCCTCTTGCAATTCAAGAGATAACTCTCATAATTGCTAAGGGAACCCTTACTGAATCCCGGAGGACGCATGTCGAACGCGGACAAGCCGCAGAAGCAGCCGGACCGCTTGAAGGAGCTCACCGCTCCCGTGCGGAGCATGATCACGGCGGGCGTGGTGCTGCAGGTCATCGCCTCGATCGCCTCCGTCGCCCCCTATGTGGCGATGGCGGCGATCGGCCACCTCTTCCTCGTCCACGGCACGGAGGTCGACGCGGGGGCGGTAGGGGGTGCCGTCGCGATCGTCGTGGGTGGTGTGCTCTTCCGCGCCCTCGTCGGCGGCGCGGCGCTCGGCATCACCCACTTCGCCGACGGGAAGCTGCAGGGCATCCTCCGCCGCCGCATCGTCGACCGCCTGGGCAAAGCGCCGCTCGGCTGGTTCACCCAGAACTCCTCCGGCCTCGTCCGCAAGGCCACGCAGAACGACATCGGTGAGATCCACTACCTCGTTGCGCACAGCGCCGTCGAGACGACGGGCGCGATCGCCGTGCCCCTCGTGAGCCTCTGTTACCTGGTCTGGTTGGACTGGCGTCTCGCGCTCCTCGGCATCGTCACCATCCCGCTCTACCTCATCGCCTATGCCGTCATGGCGCACGACATGGGCGAGAAGATGCGGCAGATGAACACGGGAATCGAGAAGATCAGCCGCACGATCGTCGAGTTCGTCTCCGGCATCGCCGTCGTGAAGACCTTCGGGCGCACGGGGCGCGCGCACTCCGCCTACCGCGATGCGGCGATCGAGTTTGGCGACGCCTATGAGGCGTGGGTGCGCCCCATGCTGCGCACGGATGCCATCGCAACCCTCGCCGTCTCCGCTCCCGTCGTGCTCCTCGTCAACCTCGTGGGGGACTTCTGGTTCGTCTCCCAGGGCTGGGTCGACCCCGTCTCCGCCCTCGTGGCAACCCTCGTCGCCATGACTCTCCCCATCGCGATCATGACGGTGAGCTTCGGGATGCAGGCCCGCCGTCAGGCGCAGGGCGCGGCGGAACGCCTCAGCGCCCTGCTCGACACCCCGCAGCTGTCCGATTCCGCGACCCCCGAGATCCCGACCTCCCCGGAGGTGCGTTTCGAGAGCGTGTCCTTCAGCTACGACGGTGAGCATCCGGTCGTCGAGGACATCGATCTCGCACTCGCGCCCGGAACCGTGACGGCGCTCGTCGGGCCCTCCGGATCGGGGAAGTCGACGCTCGCCACGTTCGTTGCCCGCTTCTTCGACGTCGACGGCGGGCGCGTGCTCATCGGCGGCGCCGACGTGCGGAACATCCCCTTCGACGAGCTGTACCGCTGGGTGGGTTTCGTGCTGCAGGACGTGCAGCTCGTCCACGCGAGCGTGCTCGACAACATCCGGCTCGCGAAGCCGGAGGCGAGCCTCGATGAGGTGCGGGAGGCGGCACGCGCCGCGCAGATCGACGACCGTATCCTCGAACTCCCGCACGGCTATGACGCCGTCGTCGGCGAAGAGGCGCTGTTCAGCGGCGGCGAGGCGCAGCGCGTCTCCATCGCGCGGGCGATCCTCGCCGATCCGCCCATCCTGCTCCTCGACGAGGCGACCGCCTTTGCCGACCCCGAGTCGGAGGCGCGCATCCAGGACGCCATCGGCGCGCTCATCGAGGGACGCACGCTGCTCGTCATCGCGCACCGCCTGGAGACCATCCGCGGCGCGGACCAGATTATCGTCCTCGAACGCGGACGGGTCGCGGAGCGCGGGACGCACGAGGAGCTGCGCGCCGCGCAAGGACTCTATGACCGCATGTGGGTCGCCTACGGGGAGACGAATGCCGCGCCCGTCGCGGCCGCGGAGAAGGGAACGCAGGCATGATCCGGCAGATGAGGGCCGTGCTCGGTCCGGAGCACCAGCGCACGTACACCCAGTTCCTGGTGTGGGCCTCGCTCTACGGCATCCTGCAGGGGGCGACAGTCACGACCCTCCTCCCCCTCGCCCGCGCGCTCTTCGCGGGGGACTGGCCGGGCATGTGGCGGTGGCTCGCCGTCCTCGCGGGTGGGGTGATCCTCACCTCTGTCGCCCACTACGTGCAGGCCATGAAGGGATTCAC
>JAATFJ010000301.1 GCA_015655255.1 Actinomycetales bacterium
CGCCGACGTCGACCCCGAGCACCGTCACAGTGCCGGAGCTCTGGTGCTCCAGCCCGTTGATGAGACGGACGAGCGTCGACTTTCCCGCGCCGGAGAAGCCGATGATCCCGACGATCGACCCCTTCTCCACAGCGAGGTCGACGGCGTCGAGCGCGGATACATCCTGCTGCTTGCGGGGGCCGGGGAACACTTTCGACACCCCGGAGAACTCCACGATCGCACTCATCATCGATCTCCTTCCTGTCTGCGGATACGGCTCTGCGAATACGGCCGTGCGCATACGGCCCTACGGACACGACTCCGGGCCGGTGGGGTGCCACCGGCCCGGAGTGCGGGAATCACTTCTCGCTGATGAGGTCTTCCAGCTTCTTCAGCTCGTCCTGCAGCTGGGTGGCTGTCCAGTCGGCCTTGAACTGCAGGTTGCCCTGGTTGAGCTCGGTCACCGACTCCTCCACCTCGGTGGAGTGGTAGGCGTCCACGATCTTCTGCCACACGGGGTCGTCGGCGCGGTCCTCACGGACGACGAAGGCGTTGATGTACGGCGCGAGGTCGGGGTTGTCCAGATCCTCCTTGTAGATGATGAGGTCGTCGCCGAGTCCGCCGCGCTGGGCCTGCGTGTTGTTGACGATCGCTGCCTGTGCGCTGCCGTCCTGCAGTGCCGTCACCGTCTGGTTGGAGTCGACCTGCACGAGCTCCACCTTGCTGGAGACGATGTCCGCGGGGGTGGACAGGGCGTTTCCGCCGTCCTTGAGCTCCAGCAGCCCCGCGCTCTGCAGGTTGAGGAGGCCGCGGGCGAGGTTCGTGGGGTTGTTGGGGATGGCGACGGTGGCGCCCTCCGGCAGGTCCTCCACGCTGTCGTAGTCCTGCGAGTACAGGGCGAGCGGGTAGACCGCCGTCGCGCCGATGGGCACGAGGGTGCCGTCGTTGTCCACGTTGAACTGCGCGAGGAAGATGAGGTGCTGGAAGAGGTTGATGTCGAGGTCGCCCGACTGCACGCCCTGGTTGAGCTGGACGCCGTCGGTGATGGTGCGCACCTCGAGCTCGATGCCCTCGTCGGCGAGCTTGTCGGTGAGGATCTTCCAGTGCTCCTCGGTGCCGTCGTCGGCCCCGATGACGACCTTGGTCGTCTCCTCACCGGAGTCGGAACCGTCGGCGGCCTCATCGGTGCTCTGCGAGCACGCGGCGAGTGCGATGGTCATCGCCGCGCCCGTTGCCAGGGCAAGGGCGGAAAGGATGCGGCGGGGTCGTGAATGTGTCATGCCGGATATGACAGCACGGCGACCTCCCCTGTAGCGAACGAGGCTGTCATTCCCGGTAACGAACGACACGCGCGGTAACAGCAGGGCGCATCACGGCTACGATGCGGGGGTGAGCGCCTCCTCCGATCTCGAAGACTCCGCCATCGCCTTCATCCGCGATCTCATCCGCATCGACAGCGTGAACACGGGGGATCCCGCGACGATCGGGGACGGCGAGACACGCGCGGCCCGCTTCGTGCAGGAGAAGCTGGAGGAGGTCGGCATCGCCACGGTGTTCGTCGAGCCCGTGTCGGGTCGGGGCAGCGTCGTCGCCCGCATCCTGGGGCGGGAGCCGGGTGCGCTCCTCGTCCACGCCCATCTCGACGTCGTCCCCGTGGTGGCGGAGGAGTGGACGCATCCGCCGTTCGGGGCGGAGATCCACGACGGCCTGCTCTACGGGCGCGGCGCCGTGGACATGAAGAACTTCGCGGGAGTGATGCTCGCCGTGGCCCGGCACTTCGCCGTCACCGGAACCGTCCCCCGCCGCGACCTCGTCTTCGCCTTCCTCGCCGATGAGGAGGCGGGCGGCGTCTGGGGGGCGCACTGGCTCGTCGCCCACCGGCCGGAGCTCTTCGCGGGTGTCACCGAGGCGCTCAGCGAGGTGGGCGGCTTCTCCGTGCGGTTGCCCTCGGGCACGCGCGCCTACCTCGCCGCGACGGGCGAGAAGGGCGTCGCCGGGGCCGTCGTGACGGCGCACGGTGCGGCGGCGCATGCCTCGCGGCCGAGCCCCGACGACGCGATCGTGCGGCTCTCGGCGGCGATCGCCCGCATCGGCGCGCATCGCTTCCCCCTCTAACTGCCGGAGGGCCAGTCCCGGTTGCGGGAACTCCTCTTCCCCGATGTGCCCGAGGAAGGCATCGATGCGGCCCTCGACGCCCTCGGCTTCCTCGGCGACCTCGTACGACCCGGGCTGCGCGATACCGTCGCACCCACCACGCTGCGCGCAGGGCTGAAGAGCAACGTCATCCCCGGGGAGGCCGTCGCGGGACTGGATGTGCGGATGCTGCCGGGGCACGACGAGGAGTTGCGGCGCACGGTCGCGGCGCTCGCGGGAGCGGATGCGGAGGTGGAGTGGCCGAGCTGGCGCCCGGCGGTCGCCGCACCCGCCGAGGGGCCGCTCCTCACCGCGATCGAGCAGGCCATCGCCGCGGAGGATCCGGGTGCCGTCGTCGCGCCGTTCCTGCTCCCCGCCTCGACGGACAATAAGAGCTTCGCACCGCTGGGCATCGCGGGCTACGGCTTCGTGCCGCTGCGCGTGCCCGACGACTTCGACGTCTACGGCCAGTTCCACGCCGCGGATGAGCGCATCCCCGTCGACTCCCTCCGCTTCTGCGCCCGCACCACCGCCCGCCTCCTCGCCACCGCCTGACCCGCCCGGGTCGCGCCCCGCCCGGGTTTCGGGGCTCGGGGCTCGGGTTCCGGGTCTTGGGTTCCGGGTTTCGGGTTCCGGGTTTCGCCGAGCCACCCACATCCCGCCGAGCCACCCACGCAAATCCGTCGTTACCTGGGTGGCTCAGAGAGAAGTGGGTGGCTCGGCGGACCCCCGAGGCCCGGGAGACACGGGGGCGGGGGACACGGGGGCGGGCTCCTGTGCGGGCCCAGGCTCGGGGGCAGACCCGGACCCGGGCCCAGGC
>JAATFJ010000063.1 GCA_015655255.1 Actinomycetales bacterium
TCCTCGATGCGGATGCCGTTCCTCGAAAGCTTGTGCGCGACGTCTCCGAGGAGGTCCTCCGGCCCGTAGACCTCCATTCCTCCCAGCGCGGAGACGATCGCCCTGCTGTACTCGTCCTCACGGACCATCGGCCGTGCTCCCTTCGCAGAAGCCCGCAAGCTCGGCGGGCAGTGGCCCGACTGGCAGGCCGGTGACATCGATGCGGTAGACCAGACCTACGACGAGCTCGGGTCTGCGTACGATCTGCGCGAGCCCGTCGGGAACGACCGCGGGGAAGTCCTCGTCCACGAGGTAGCTGCGCGGAGTGCTGCGCAGCACATAGCCGCGCGTATAGACGTCGTCGGCGTTCAGGTCGTCCCAGCCGACGGTTCGGAGGCGCTCCTCGAATACCCGAGCGCCGCGCGTGAGCAGCCCTCTCACACGACGGACCCGTTCAGGCAAGGTCTCTCCCCCGGCGGCCGCTCCTGCTGCGGTCAGCTGGATGGACACCAGATGCAACGGTCGATCCGGTGAGGGCAGCAGCTGGGTCGCGCTTCCGACGACGTGGACCCGCGACTCCGCCCGCGTGGTCTTGATCTCCAGATCGCATCCGTCGAGAACGAAATCGTGCTCCTCGCTGTCGGGTCCGAGCCAGGCCGCGGTCGCGGCCTCCTCGCCCGTCGTCTCGACGAGGTGGGCGAAGACTCCGAGCTCGCCGAACAGTCCGATCTCCTGCTCGTCGCTGAGCGCGCGCCGACGTGTGAGGAGCTCCCGGTATGCAGCGAGAGCGTCCGACACGGAGTGCCGGAAGGGCCTTCCGGCCTCGAGCTGGTCCACGACCGACATGATCAGCGAGTAGCCCTCGTATGCCATGCCGTCGGCGTCGATGGTGAGCTCGAACCAGAGCGTCTCCTCGCCGGGCTCCTCCACGATGTCGAATCCGAGCCGATCATAGGCGCCGACGTCGGCGGGAGAGTCTGTCGCAGGAGTGCGCAATCGGAGGAGTCTCGAATCCGGTTCAATCAGCAGCAGGCATACGGGGGCATCCGAGAGCGGATGGACTGTGGGCGCGGTGGAGCGGAAGTACCGCTCCAGGGTCTCCGATGTGAACAGCGGCCGGGCCTCTTCGTCATTCATCGGGGGTCGTTCCCTTGTATTCGCTTCGCTCGAGCTCTTCGTCCAGCGCTGCCATAATCAAGTCGTTCCATGTGCGCAGTTCCTCCCGCTCGCGCCCGCCGAGCATCGATCCCTCGAAGAATCGCGAGTAGAGCAGCAGGAGGAGCATCTTGATCAGTGGCGCGTCGTCGGCTTCGCCCGTGTCCGCTCCGAGGGCTTCCCGGTAACGACTGTTCATCCACAGCGTGCGGCGATCCAGGTCGACCTCCGTGAATGAGCCGTCGCGCATGGTGCGCCAGCGGATCTCGATAGTGCCGTGCTCGGAGAACGACACCGACCGCGAGATGGTGTCGAGCAGTTCCGGGCTGAGTCCCCGACGGGGTTCGGCCAGGGTGATCGGCCGCCGATTCCGGCGGCGGGAGACCGCGGCCTCCTGCTCCGCGAGAGCCAGGTAGTCGCGGAACCCTCGGCCATGCCCGTCGGCGCTCTGTTCGACGGCCTCGCGCAGGTCCGCGTCGAACTCGACTCCGGATTTCTCGGGGTTGATCGTCGCATGGCGGGCTACAGTATCGTCGAGATCGAGCACAATCCGTGCGTAGGCGAGATCCCTGCTGCCGTGCACGATCCCGTTCCATCCCCCTACCTGCAGGAGCCGATCGTTCCGATAGATGTAGAGGCCCTGCCTGCGTTCGCCCGTTCGGTCGGCCAGCCGGAAGGACGGCGAGTCCCCCTGAGCCGCTGGCCAGACATGGGCGCGCAGGCCGATGGGCTCCCCATCGAGCCTTCCCTGGAGATCGACCACTTCCCCGCCGCCCGGCGATGCGATGTAGCCGAAGGGATCGATCGGGTCGACGGTTCTGGAAGCGCCCGCTTCCTGCACGATGGTATCGAACTCGTCGATGGTGATCGTCACCCGGCCCGCTGCGATCAGCCGATGCAGTACGAGACCGAGATGCATCCTGAGCTCCTCGACTGTTGCATCGAGCCAGGCCGTCCGTTCGTCGTCCTGCGACGAGCTAAGGAAGGTGCGGACGCCGCGCCATTCCACGACGGTGCCCTTGGCAGACGATCCTCCCGGGATGGTCGCACCGCGCTCGGCGAGGATCTCCGCCACCTGCCCGGAATCGAGCTCCGATACGCGTGTGGGACTTGCCGAGGTGATCCGACGTCCGACTGCGGTACCCCCGCGCGATCGGCTGTAGACGTCGAGGACGTCGGCCTGGCTCAGGGACGCCGCCTTGAGACCGAGGCCGAAGTGGCCGAGATCCTCCTGGGCGTATTCGCGCCTGCCTGCGAAGGTCATCGCGGAGTCGATCCGCGCTGCGTCCATTCCATCGCCGTCGTCGATGA
Source organism: Actinomycetales bacterium (assembly GCA_015655255.1). Next base: position 2,446 of record JAATFJ010000063.1, read on the forward strand.
CGCGCAGTCCGTGCACAGCACCATCGGCGGAGAGGAAGCGGATATGCACGCGTTCCGCGTGGGCATCGATGCTGTTGTCGACGAGGTCGGCAATGGCGGTCCCGAGAGTGTGATGCCTGCCCACCGCGTCCGCGATGCTCGGGTCCGGCGGCACGTCTCTGTGGCCGACCTCCGCGATATCGTCCATCGTGCTCACAGCTCCGTGAACCGGCCCGGGGCGAGACCCAGGCTGCGCGCGTTCTCCGAGACGGTCCGTACCGTGTCCGTGTCGAAGCCCTGCGATCTGTCCGCTGCGACGGAGAGACGGATCTCGAAGGTGTCAGGGTCCGCGTCCTGCAGGTGGACGAGCACCTCCTCAACGATCGCCGTGAGCTGCGCACGGAGATCCCCTCGCGGTTTGAGATCGACGTCGCCTTCGAAGCGGGCGTTCGGCACGCGGGGCGGTACGGGAATCCGAGGATCCTGGCCGCCACGACTCACTGGAGAGCCGCTCGAGGCTCCATCCGGTTCAGGACCCGCGGAGGAGCCGACTTCGATATCCGCGGAGGTCGCGAGATGCTCCCGTGCGACCTGCTCCTCGGCGAGCCGCGGGACGACCAGTAGCGTTCTGTCGTCCACCACCCCGGCATCGTGCTCGAAGGGAATCCGCAGATCGATGTAGTCGCCGGTCGTCTCGTCGTAGTCGCTCGCGAGAGCGAAGCCCTTCTGCGACCAGCCCGCATCGGTCATGACGGAGCGGACCGCATCGAGCAGCACGGATTTGTCACGCAAACGGGGCATGTAGGGGTACTGCAAGTGGTAATGCCACAGCTCCCCGACGGCGATATGGCCGCGGTTCCAGCGGCTGCGCAGGTAGCGGTCGAAGACGAGTGTGAGCGCGAGCGGCGAGGTCCGTGTGTAGATCACGTCGTCACGACCCAGTCGCAGACCCGTGCGGACCGCGAGCCGGCGTTCGTCGCCGTCGACTTTGACGATGACGGGTTCGAGCGGCTGCGATCCCTCCGTCTGAACCGGATGCACCGCCCACATCCAGGCCGAGGAGAGCCGCTGATCGACCACGGCGGCGGTCTCGGACTCTCTGCGACGTGCGTGCTCCGCCTGACTCTGGGTGAGATCGAGCTCCCTGACCCCGGAGGCGATCTGGGCCCACGCCATATGGGTGCGCAATGCCTCCTCGACCTCGGTCCAGCGGTTCAGGTCAGCGGCCACGACGATGACGGTGTTCGCGTTCTGCCGTGCCGCCGATCCCCGGCTGCGGAGGAGCTCCTCTACGAATCCCCAGCCCGCGCCGTCCTTGCTCTTCCCGGTGAGCGTATGCCGAGGATGGAGCACGACGAGGCGGACCTGTTCCCCCTCGGGGACGTCGGAAGTCGCCTCCGGCGCGATCACGACGCCGCCGAACTCGGGAGCGCTGCCGACTGTGCCGCGCAGCAGCGAAACGGCCTTGACGTAGACGTCCTCAGTATCGAGTGCCTGCGCACGGTCCGCGACCAGTCTGTTCACGGAAGGCTGTCTGTCGTACCAGTGACGGCTGCCCTCGGAGTAGAGATAGGTGGCCCGGTCGCCGAGCATCTGGAGCGCGGAGCCGAAGTTGCCGATAGTGTCGCCGGGCATGGCGACGCCGAGAAAGATCCTCTGCCGTTCGATGCCCTTGTGCCCGCTGTCGAGCGTCGCTGCGGACCCGAGGAACAGCGCGCGGGCGATACGGCGCGTCAGCGCACGCCGCCCGAACAACGGCCGTTCGCGGTCGACGAGGAGGGGTGTCGCGTTCTCGCCATCGATGTCGGTCTCGATGATGCTGCGCCAGGCGTCGTCGAGGTAGGCGGTCACCTCATCGCGCACGGCCGGGTCGTCGAGCGGCATCGATCCGGGCATGATGAGCGGCGAGTCGTCGTCCGAGACGTACAGGGAGTGCACGACCGCGCTCATCATCCGCAGCACGCCGCGGGTGCGCTGGAACCGTTCCAGCGCGGACCAGTCTCCGTAGAGCCTGTCGAAGAGCTCGGGGTGGATCGGGTAGGCGGCTCGCAGGCGCGCCTCGTACTCCATCTGCCGGGTCTCGGGCGGCAGCTCCCCGGTCTGTCCGCGATAGTACTCGGCGAAGCGGCGGACCGTGGCGTCGATCTTCCTGCGCCCTTCGGCGTCAGGCTCTGTGAAGAGCCGGCGACGGACGATCTCGAACGATTCCCCGCTGGACGCCGGCGTCCAGTTGTGGGCGACGCGTGTGACGACGTGCTGGAGCCGTTGTAGCGCGGCCCGACCGTTCACACCGCCGATCTCCAGATCCGATCCGGTGCTTCCTTCCTCGTCGAGCCTGACGTCGGAGGCCGGGATCGACACGAGCAGCAGTGCGCCGGGGACGGATTTCACCACTTCGGTGAGCTGCTGCGCGAAGGTGAACTGGGTGTCGAAGGTGCCACCGACGAGGTCGTCGCGTCCGTAGAGTCCACGGGCGTACGCCACCCACTCGTCTATGAGGATGAGAGCAGGCGAGTAGCGGGCGATGAGAGTGCGCAGCGCCTCGCCCGGGTTGGTTCCGGTGCGGTCGGCATCGGCGACGATCGCGTATCCCTCCGCACCCCCGAGCTGCCAGGCGAGCTCCCCCCAGATCGTGTTCACGACGGTGCCGTCGGCCTTCGTCACCGGCTGTCCCGGTGCGATCTCGTTACCGACGATCGCCACACGCTTGACCGGTCGTTCGAGCAGTGCGGTGGAATCCGCGCCCAGCAGGTCCTGCACTGCCTGCGGGTAGTCCGCGAGCAGCCGTCCGCTGAAGAGATGCCAGGCTGCGAGCATGGAGTGGGTCTTACCTCCGCCGAAGGTGGTCTGCAGGTTGATCACCGATTGCGCATTGGCGTCGCCGGAGATTCGCTTGGCAGTCATCGACAACAGGGTCTTCAGACCCTCGGTGAGATAGGTGCGCTCGAAGAACTTGGCAGGATCGACGTACTCGGGAGCACCCTCGCCTGCGGCCACCTGGTGAAGATCGGCTGCGAACTCGGCCCGCGCGAAGTCGCCTGCGGCGATGTCGGCATGCGGGGCGAGCGCCTCCCGCCACGGTGTGAGCTCCGCATCGGCGAGTTCCGGCATGGAGGACGCCGCGGCACGTACATCGCGGCGGGTCTCCTCGGCGTAGGCCGCGCGCTGCGCGTCGGCCTTCATCCTTCTCACGGTGTCGGCCTCGGCAGGCGCACCGATGGCGCGCAGCAGCCGCTCGCAGGTGTCGAGCGCACGGTAGGTGTCGTCAGCGGTGAACGGCTTGCGATGCGCCCAGCCGTTGCGCACCTCCCGCATCTCGCCTGCCAGGTTCTGCTCCCCGCGGGAGAGGAACTCGCCGAACGGGAAGCCGAGCGTTCCCATCCTCTCGGTGACGGCACGCAGCTGCATCTGCGGATCATTCCGATCGTAGTCACGGCCGTCACGACCGTCCTTGGCGGCGAGCAGCGCGGTCCAGTCTGAGTCGCCAGGGACGTGCGCCGCGAGCACGCCGTCGACGAACGGCTCCAATGCCGAGGCGAGAACGTCGAGCGCACGCCCGACTCTGTCTATGTTGCTGATCGCCATGATCAGTCCTCTCCGAGCGAGTCGAAGTCGAGCTGCGACGTCGCCGTCGCCGGGGTGCCGGCGCTCTCCGCTGCACGAGCCGCCGCGCGGACCTCGGGCCACGAACTGCCGAGCCCGTTGAAGAGGATGCCGGAGGCGGTCCAGCCCCTCTTCTCGCTGATCGAGTACAGGAGGTAAGCGAGCTGATGCGCGGCCGCGGTGTCGACCCCGCGCTGCTCGGCCCGGTGCAGGATCCGCCCGGCGGCGTCGAGACCGCCCCGCTCGTCGTCGAGTGCGCGCGCCAAGTGCAGCACGACCTCCCACAGGCTGATCCGGTCGTCCTTCAGAGGATCGTAGCCGTCGGGAAGATCCCCAGGTGCGAGCAGCGCGACCCTGCCAGCGCTGGATCGGAGCACACAGGAACGGCGCAGACCGTCGACCGAGGCGTTCTTCGCGTTGGCGAGCGTCTCGGCATCGCCATAGAGACCCTCCGTGAAACCGTGCCCTTCGAACCAGGAGATGCACCAACGTGTGTCGGCGTCGAAGTCGCCCTCCTGCTCGGAGACGACTTCGTCGAGCATCGCGTTGATCTGCCGCAGCGCCTCGCGCACCGGCATCGGTGAGCCGTCGGACTCGATCACCTCGGAGTACTTCGAGTACACGGCCATGCCCGGCCCGATCGCAGCCTGCGCGAGATCGACCGGCGCCACGCTCCCCTGTTGCAGAGCGCGAAGCGCCTCGGGCAGGGTGGAGCGAAGGTCGGACGAGAAGCCGCGGCGGTCGATCGCGGGAGCCTCCTCGGACCGAGGACGCAGTGCGAGCACAATCGACGATGCGAGCGCGTTGGTGCCGATGCTGATCATCCGACCGCCTCGCTCCGAACGCATAGGCCAGGTGGCAGTGATCGACCAGCCGGCGCGGATCATGCTCCCGAGTATCGTTTCCCAGCCCGTGGAAGCCTGACCAGAGTCGTCGGTCTCGGACTGTTTGAACGCGTAGTAAACCGCGATCGGGTAGTCGCGATTCGCTGACGCACGGGCTCTGACGAAGACGTCCTCGAAGCCATGCTCGAAGAACTCGCGCGCCCCGTCCTTGCCTCCGTGCCGGTAAGGATTCGCGACGAGTTCCTCCGCCTTAGGAACGAGCATCGTGCTCAAGAGTTTCGGATGCACCGATCTCAGAGATCGGCGAAGCCAGACATAGAAGAAGTCGGAAAGATCTGAATAGCCGATGTTGTCGTAATACGGCGGATCCGTCGAAACAAGAAGATTTGAGTAGTCGCGTGTAGAGGCATCGGCCTGGACCACAGAGGATCGTCTATTGGTCTCGATTGGAAGTCTTCCCAGAGCCGATGCAATCGAACTTGTCGCCACCCTCAGATCACCAGCGGCGTCGGCGAACGGAGAGACCTCCACGAAGTCCCAAGCCATCGGGATTGCCTGTCGAGAGAAAAGATTCCGTGCCTGATCGCGTGAACTCGACCATGTCACGAGCGAGTTATTCAAATCAGTCGTGCGACTTACCCCCTGCCCAAGGTATGTAGCGACCGCATCGGCATAAGCTGCAGCCGCATTGCCGCCCTGTTCGAGGCGGTCGCCCTCGGGGAGACCCGAGTCGAGCGCGTCGCGGAGCACGCGCTCGCGCGCCTCCCCCACAAGGTCGCTATAGGTCGTCAACGTCGTCAACTGCCTGTTCGTGAACAGGTCCGAGAATTTAGTCAATCCGTAAGCAGGTGGTGAAAACCAGCGCGGGTTGTCGGCCAGATCACCACCGGGGATATCTGCAGGACGTGCTGCCTTCGCGGCAACATCATGCACTTCAGTCGCAGGTAGATACACCCGACCGCGTTTCCCTTCCGCAACTACGGCAATCAAGTGGGCACCCAATTTTCCTAAAGTGCCTTGTTCACGGATGTATGGAACCGTCACCGGCGAACCGCAGGAGATACACACCGCACCAACCCTGCCAGCTACGGTTCCGTCTTCATCCTTGGCGGGACCTTTCTTCGGGTCGTATCCAATCGAGTACTCGACACGGCCCCGGACTATCGCCGGAACGACATAGGCTTCCTTGCCCTTCTTCTTACCCAGCCACCACGAGCGCACGAGCGGCATCTCGATGCCGCAGGCGGGGTTGGGGCAGGTGACGGTGCGCGCCCAGATCCAGGCGATCACCGTCGCCTCGGTCCCGTCGTCGAGTGTCGCCTTGGGATAGAGGTGCCCGATCCGTTTCTCAGCCTCGTCGCGCATCCAGGCGCCGTACCGGCGGACGTCCTCCGCGAGCCCGGTCGCCTTCGGCCAACCGTTGCGCTCCACCGCCGCGTCGGGGAACACCGGGGCGCGGTCGGCGAACTTCGGCGGGATCTCGATGAGCGCCTTGTTGATGAGCACGGCTACTGGGTTGAGGTCGGAGGCGTGCGCCTCCAACCCGAGCCTCTGGGCCTCCAGCGGGATGGTGCCACCGCCGGCGAAGGGGTCAAGGATCGCGGGTGGATTGCCTCCTGTCGACCGATCGATCTCGGCGCGAACCGCGTCGAAGAGCCGCTCGTCCCCGAGGTTGTCCCAGTCGACCATGCGGGTGATCAGGTCGAAGAGCCGCTCGCGCTCGGCATCGATCCGACGCCCCACGTAGCCCGCGACGTCCGCCTCACCCTGACGGAGAGCCTCCTCACGGAACTCGTCCTCACGGGAGGAGGGATCGTCCACGAGCTGCGCGAACAGCACCGCACGAGCCGTCGCCAACGGACGCCTCGCCCACCACAGATGAAGCGTCGAGGGATGTCCATGACGAATCGACTTCTCGCGCGCCGACTGCGCGTTGATCGCGTCGAGCGGCAGCGCCACCTCGATCAGCTTCTTCTTCGACATTCCGCTCCGAACAGGCCCATACAGATAAGCGCACCGGCTCTCCCGATGCGCATCGACTACTGCGCAATTCTACCGAGGCGGAACGACGTCGAAGAGGGAACCGCCGGCATGCCGACGCCGAAACCGCCCTGCCTGCTGCCGCCGGCTAGGATCGTAAGCATGTCCCGCAGTAAAATCCGCGTCCTCGACCTCTTCGCAGGCGCGGGCGGATTGACCGCGGGCTTCCACCAGGGCTCGACGAGATTCCGCAGCGTAACAGCAGTGGAGATGGACACGGCGGCAGCCGCCTCCTACGAGGCCACGTTCGGGAAGGGCATCGTTTTCGCTGGCACGGTCCAGCGCTGGCTGGCCTCGCAGGATATGCCGCAGAACATCGACATCGTCGTCGGCGGCCCTCCATGCCAGGGTTTCTCGACGCTCGGCAAGCAGGATGAGGAGGACGAGCGGAACGCTCTGTGGGAGCAGTACGCGAAGACTCTCCTGAGGGTGACTCCGAAGTACTTTGTGGTCGAGAACGTGGCCGCGTTCGCCAAATCCGATCAATACCAGCAGTTCGTGGAGGCGACGAAACCCGGCGGATTCCTCGAGGACTACGCATTCGAACACCGCATCCTCAACTCCGCCGACTTCGGTGCCGCACAGGCACGAAAACGCGCGGTGCTCATCGGGCACCATCGCGACCTGCCATTCCCTGGATTTCCCGACCCCACTCACGGCGATCCCGCGAAGGGGTCAGGGCTCCAGCGCTACGAGACCGTCTCCGACGCCATCGCACAGGTCCCGATCGCACCAGACCGCGACCAACTGTTTGCCGAACGCAGCGTCGAGTACGGCGAACACACGTACGCAGGAACATTCGCACCGCGCGACCTGCACTGGAGCCGCAACTACACGGACCTCTCCCTGCGTCGTTTCTCCGCGATCCCGGAGGGCGGCAACCGTTTCGATCTGAAGGGCGACCTGCTCGCCCCCTGCTGGGTGAAGCACACGACGGGCTCGGGCGATGTCATGGGCAGGCTGCATTGGGACAAGCCCTCCGTGACGATCCGTACGGAGTTCTTCAAGCCCGAGAAGGGCCGATACCTCCACCCGACGGCGAACCGTGCGATCACCCACTACGAGGCCGCTCTGCTGCAAGGATTTCCCGAGACCCATCGGTTCGTCGGGTCGAAGACCGCGATCGCCCGCCAGATCGGCAACGCTGTTCCCATCCCGCTGGGTGCCGCCATCGGACGACAGCTCGCTGAGAGCCTGTAACGCCGTGCCGGAGAAGCCGCTCGTCCTCACCTTCGACCCGCAAACGGTAGATCATCTGGGTGCGCGAATGTATTCTCAGCTCCCCAACGCGATCGCCGAGCTCGTTGCTAATGCCTTCGACGCCGATGCGCATCAAGTAGTGGTGCGCATCGGCGAGGACGGCACGATCTCCGTGGAGGATGACGGTCACGGGATGACCCGAGATGACCTTGCAGACAAATATCTTCGGATCGGGCGCAACCGTCGCCGGGCTGAAGCCTCCGCAATGACCGAGAGCGGTCTGAGGCACGTATCCGGGAAGAAGGGTTTGGGCAAGCTGGCCCTGTTCGGGATCGGAAAACGCGTGATTCTGGAAACGACCCGCGGCCGCTCGTCGACCGGCATGCAGGTCGAGCTGTCCTATGACGCGATGATGGCCGCAGAAGGCTCCTACCGCCCCGACGAGCGGTCCCTGCCTTCGCTGCCGGAAGCGCATGGCACCACGGTCATGCTGACCGAACTGAAACGCAAAACACCTATCGATCCGACAGGCCTCGCCTCGAGTCTCGCTCGGCTCTTCGACTACGTTGATGCCGATTTCGCCATAACCGTGGTCCCACCGGACGGCGATCCGATAGCTGTAAACCCCCTCCTTCGTCTCGACTCGGTCGAGGAGGAGTTCTCCTGGGTTCTCCCGGAGGATCTGACTGATCAGGACGTTTTCCTGCACGCCAACGGTGTACGTGGACGAATCGTGTCGGCTCGCAAACCCCTACGCAACACGCTTCGAGGGATCACCCTCTACGCGAGCGGACGCATGGTCAACGAGCCGGAGTTCTTCGGCAGCTCCGAGTCGAGCTACGCCTACTCGTACCTCACAGGCGCCCTCGACATCGATTTCATCGACAACGATGACAACGACGTGATCGCAACGGATCGTCGCGCCGTCGACTGGGAAACCGGTGTCACGTCCGAGCTGAGAAGCGCACTGCAGCATCTGCTGACACGGATAGGCCAGGAATGGCGCGAACTCCGATCAGCGGCACGGAAAGTGGACCGCGAGAAGCGGATCGGCGTCGCTACCGACGAGTGGATCTCCTCCATCAAGTCCGAATCCGAACAAGAATCCGTCCGCAATATCGTGAATCGAATCGATGAGCTCGATCTCACTGTCGCGCAGGAGGGTGCGCTTCTTCAAGACATCAACAGGTTGGCCCCACCCAATGCCGAGTATGTCTGGAGGCATCTGCACAGCGAGATCCAGGATGCGACGAAGGATACCTACAATCGAGCCGATTACTTCCAAGCCGTTCAAGAGGCGATCAAACGGTATGTGAATCTGGCCAAGACGAAATCCGGAGTTACTGCAGAAGAAGCAACAGCGATAGTCACCGCCGCATTCGGCGCCGACAACGGACGCCTTTCCGTTTTCGCCAAATATGGCGTCCTTCAGCGATTCACACAGCTCTCGGCACAGAACGTCGAAAACGGCCAGAAGCACCTATCGATGGGAATCGTCGCTGGCTTCCGCAACCCTCTCGCTCATGAGGAAATCAAGGCTCTGCATGAATCAGGCGCATTTACTTACCAAGATTGCCTCGACGCACTGAGCATCATCTCCCATCTGACCCGGCGTCTCAGCGACGCTGAGCGTCGAGACCCCAGTAGTAGCAAACTGAACATTTAGAGTCCTCGCCCATATCCGCGCTCCGGAGCAGAGCGCTGGGCTGAATCGGATACCAGTTGATCCGCACTGAGCCTCCGCGCTTGTTGGTATGCGCTCTGCGCCGCGCGGAACTCGTGTGCATGCGCACGGTCGGTGATCTGCTCGGGGCTATCGAGCACCATCGGTCCGGGGACGCCGTGCTTCTGCCGGTAGAGCTGGATGGTGGTCGCGGCCTGCAGCCACGCTTCGCGGGCCTGGTCCTGCGCAGGTGGCGTTCCGAGTCGTCGCGTCCACGGCTCCCCCGCTTTGAATGCGTCGATCGTGAGGGCTCTCGCGGTGCGGGTGATGATCTGCTCGCGTTCTGTCAACGCGGCGCGCATGTCGTCGGGGATCTGCCCTTTCGGAATGGGGATGAGGCCGGCGACTCGCTTGGGGATGACTGCGCGCGAACCGCGGCGAGGCTCCCCCGCGAGGCGATTCAGCACCTCGACGATCGCGGCAGCCGGATGAGGGTGTCCGTCGAGTCTCGGTGCGGTGCGACGGACGAGGTCTTCAACGTCGTGCCCGTTGGACTCGCCTCGGCGGAGTGCGCCCTCGACCTGAACACGGTCGTCGGTGTCGAGGATGTGATCCACCTGCGCGTCGGAGAGCCCACTGGATGCAAGGAGCACCTCCCACCGGTCGTGCTGGGCGTGCGCGGCGATGGTCTCGTACTCGGCGATGAGCTGGGTAAGCGAGGCGTATTCGCTGACGGCGAGCCGCAGCGTTTCGGTGGCGGTCTGCTCCGCGCCGCGGCGAGCCAGGACATCGGTCAGGATGCTCTGGCCGTCGCGCTCCTGCGCGTACTCGTCATGGTGATCCTCGACCCCGGCATCCTGATCGGTCGGGATATAGATGTGGTTGGCGTCGCGGCCGCGAGTGGCGGCGACGTAGAGGAGTTCCCGCGTTGCGGTCTGCGGGTCGATGATCGCGTGCGCCGTGTCGACGGTGGCCCCCTGGGCGCGGTGAACGGTCGTCGCGTATCCGAGCTCGACGTGCTCGCGTACGTACTCGGCGGGCAGGACGATCCCTTGTCCGAAAGGTGCGCCGTTCCTACCGAGTCGGCGGATGGCGAGAGAGCCGTCGTCGAACCGTCCGGTCACAGCCCAGCGGTCGCCGTTCTTCACCCATCTGCCGTCGGCGGCGGTGAGGCGGCGGTCGTTGCTCCTTGTGACGACCTCATCCCCTACGCTCGCGGTCGTTCCGTCATGCAGAGAGGCTCCGCCGGGTTCGACAGCGCCAGCGTCGATCAGATCGGTGCGGGCGCGCTTGTTCAGCTCCCCGACGATCTGCGCGGTCGCGGCGATCATGACCGTGGATAGACCCGCGGTCTTGTCGGCGCGCCAGGCTGCATACGCGGTGTCGAGGATCGTGTCGGTGTCGCCGTCGTGGATGCGATCGTGATCGCTGTAGGCAGCAAGTGCTTCAGTGTCCCCGTGGCGGAGTTGGAGGGTGGCGGTCTTCTCCCAGTCGTTCCGGAAGCGGCGCACGTCGGTGAGCTCCGGAGCGTCGCCGCGGCCACGGGCGAGCATCCCGAACGCCCCGCCCGTCTCGATGGCGGTGAGCTGTGCCCAGTCTCCGATGAGTACGACCTTCGCACCGACTTCAGCGGCGTGGGTCGTGATGCGGTCCAGCGCGAGGGTTCCGGCGAGGGATGCCTCGTCGAGGAGCACGAGCTGCCCGCTGGTGAGATCCCATCGGCCGTTCTCATGATCGTGGAGGAACTTGGCGGTGTTCTCAGTGGGGATGCCGAGCTCCGTCCCGAGGACTTCAGCGGCAGCCGCGGAGGGAGCCAGGCCGATCACGGAGTTCTCGCCGTGGGTGCCCGTCCAAGCGCGATGCAGCGCGCGAAGCGCCGTCGTCTTACCCGCGCCCGCGGGGCCGACGAGAAGGTCGAGCATCCGTCCGGAGGTCGAGAGCTGGGTGATCGCGACCGCCTGATCCTCGGCAAGAGTCACACCCTGCTCGTCGGAACCGGTGGTGTGCCGGTGGGCTGCCCTGGCGGATACCCTCGGACCATCCGTCCGACGCGAGAGAGCCAGAAGTCGGGTTTCGGCGTCGAGGATGTCCTGGCTGCTGTACGCGATCGTGTCGCGCGGTTGGAACGCCGGATAGCCGTCATCCTGCATGAATGGGCCGGGCGAGA
>JAATFJ010000363.1 GCA_015655255.1 Actinomycetales bacterium
CCTCACCCACTACATCGCGCGGTCGCTACTCGAAGCCGGCGGATTCAGACCCGCGCTACACCCTCAATCATGAAGAGCCAGTATTTCCCGAACGCACGACCGTTTGTCCCGGGATCCTCCTGCATTCTGCATCGAGTCATGCAAACGGATGCCCGTCGGACGCGCCACGCCCTTCTGCTGACGGCGCCGACCGCCCCAGCAGGGATCACTCGACACCACCCCCGGGGCTGTGCCGCACTCACCAGGGGTTCGGTCGGTAGTCCTTGAGGAACACGCCGTACAGGTCCTCGCCCGCCTCCCCCTGCACGATGGGGTCGTAGACGCGGGCGGCGCCATCGACGAGATCGAGCGGAGCGTGGAAGCCCTCCTCCGCGAGACGCACCTTCGTGAAGTGCGGACGCTCGTCGGTGATCCAGCCCGTATCAACGGCGGTCATGAGGATGCGGTCGGTCTCGAACATCTCCCCGGCACTCGTGCGCGTGAGCATGTTCAGCGCTGCCTTCGCCATATTCGTGTGCGGGTGGCCCGGGCCCTTATACCGCCTCGAGAACTGCCCCTCCATCGCCGAGACGTTGACGATGTATTTGCGGCGGGCAGGCGAGGCCGCGAGTGAGGCGCGCAGCCTGCTGATGAGGAGGAAGGGCGCCGTCGTGTTGGCGAGCTGCACCTCGAGCATCTCCAAAGGATCGACGTGCTCGACGTTCTGCACCCAGCTGTTCACGGTGTTCATGTCGGGCACGAGGCCGCCCGCATCGATCGCCGTGCCGTCGACGTGTTTCTCCAGGGAGGATGATCCGGGGGCCATCGCGAGCCGGGCGAGGTCGTCGGCAGTGAGGGCCTGCCCTCCCACCTCGGCGACGGTTCCTGCGAGCGCCGCGGCGGAGAGGAGCGGATTCGAGGAGACCGAGGCGGCGAGCGCCTGCGGATGCCGGTCGGCCGTGTGCCCGAAGGACTCGATCTCGGGAAGCGGGCCGTCGGGCAGAGGGTGCAGCTCCGCATCCGCGAGCAGGGAGTAGGAGCCCGGGGAGCGGCGGACGGTCTGCGCGGCGTTGTTGATGAGAATGTCGAGCGCCCCCTGGGCGGCGACGGAGTCGGCGAGCGCGATCACCTGGGCGGGATCGCGAAGGTCGATGCCGACTATGCGGAGCCGGTGCAGCCAGTCCGCGGAATCCTCGAGGGAGGCGAAGCGACGCGCGGCGTCGCGCGGGAAACGCGTCGTAATGGTGAGGTGCGCGCCGTCGCGGAGGAGGCGCAGCGCGATGTACATGCCGATCTTCGCGCGCCCTCCCGTGAGGAGGGCGCGGCGCCCGGCGAGGTCGGTGCGCGCATCGCGCTTGTCGTGGCTGGAGCGCGCGCAGTCCGGGCACAACTGGTGATAGAAGGCATCGACGACCGTGTACGGCTTCTTGCAGATGTAGCAGCCGCGAGGCTTGAGGAGCTCGCCCGCCGTGGGGCGATCGGTCGTCGCGGAGGAGATCGGGATGCCGCGGGTCTCGTCATCGATGCGGTCGGGCGATCCCGTCGCCGTCGCGGCGATCACGGCTTTGTCGGCATCGGCGACGGCGTCGCGGATCTCCTTGCGGCGGGCACGTTTGACGGCCTTGAACATGCCGGCGGTCGCGCGACGGACGGCGACGAAGTCCGGATGCTGCTGATCGAGTCCGTGGAGGGAGCCGAGGACGCGGAGCGTCGTCTCCAGGTCCGCGGGGTCGATGCCGCCGACGTCGGCGGGGTCGGCGAGCGCATCGGTCATTAGGCCGATTTTACGCGAGTCCCGGATCCACCACGGACCGAGACCGGGCGCCCGATCCTCCCGCTGACCGCGCCGGCTACGCACGACGCTCCGCAGGAGGAGATGTGCCGCGCCGAAGGACGTTTCGCCAGTATTCGTCCGACGGGAACGCACCTCCCCTTCCTGAGAACATGGGAACGCCACGCGCACAGCGCATTCCGCGGATGTTCATATCGGTTGCCTGGCACGACCGGCCCGCACGCACATAGGCTGGAAAAGGACGGGATGCCCAGGAAGATCTCCCGGATCCACACCCCGCCCGGAAGGGAGCCATGATGGCTCAATACGACGTCGCAGGCCGCTCCGCTATCGTCACGGGAGCAGGCAGCGGGATCGGGAAGTCGGTCGCGGAGATCCTCGCGGCGAACGGCACAGCCGTGGTCGTGAACGACCTCAATGAGGAGCATGCGCAGGCGGTCGTCGACGGGATTCGCGCGGCGGGCGGCACAGCCGAGGCGTCCGTCGGCGACGCGACGGACGTCGCCTGGATCGCCTCCTCCATCGACCTCGCGAACAGCCTCGCCCCACTCCGCATCGGCGTGAACAACGCGGGCATTGGCGGCGCGATCTCGCCAGCGGCCGACTACCCCGACGACGCGTGGGACAAGGTCATCTCCATCAACCTCAACGCCGTCTTCCGCAACATGAAGGCGCAGATCCCCGCGCTCCTCGCCAACGGCGGCGGCTCCATCGTGAACATCGCGTCGATCCTCGGCAGCGTCGGCTTCGCGGGATCCGCGGCCTACGTCACGGCGAAGCACGGCGTGCTCGGCATGACGAAGACCGCGGCCGCAGAGTACTCCGCACAGGGCGTGCGCGTGAACTCGGTGGGCCCTGGCTTCATCGACACCCCGCTGCTCGCGAACATGGATGCCGCCGCGCGCGAGTTCCTCGTCTCGAAGCACCCCATCGGGCGCCTCGGCCAGGCAGATGAGGTCGCGCACCTCGTCGCCTTCCTCGCGAGCGATGCGGCGAGCTTCATCACCGGCAGCTACCACCTCGTCGACGGCGGATACACCGCGGTCTGACCTCCGGCTGCACCGTCCGTGCGCTCCGTCGCCGGGCGGTGCAGACTTGTCTCATGGGACTGTTCACACAGAAGCCGGAAGAGGACCCCGCCGACTGGGCGGGCCTTCCCGCAGAGCCGCACGACCCGCTCTCCCCCGCCGACAGACTGGGGATCGCGCCCGAGGACGATCCGCTCGCACTCGTCCTCGGTGAGGTCGGATCGATCTCCATCCCGCTGAGCGCGCCCCTCAGCGCGGAATCCGCGTCAGAACGCGCACCCCTCCGCTCACCCGATGCAGACAGTGCTCGCGATAGGCGCACAGGAGATCCGGAGTAACGCCGAGATCCTCGGCCAGCTCGTCCGCGGAGGTGATCCATCCCTCTGCCCGCGCGTAGTCGTCGGGATCGATGAGAAGACGTGCGGCGAACACGTCGGCGCGACGCTCCTGCGAGCGAGCCGCCGCGGAACCATCGGGGCTGCAGAAGCCGTGTCCGTAATGGACGTGGCCGAGTTCGTGCGCGAGGACGCTGCGCTGCTCGATGGGGGTGAGACCCAGGGCGAGGTAGATACGCGCCTCGCCGGGCAGGTAGCAGCCGAGCATCCCTTCCGGCAGTCGCGCGCGGACGACCGCGACGCCGTCGCGCGCCGCACGATCCATAAGTTCCCGCACGGGTCCACCTTTTCCTTCGCAGCCGTCCGCTCAGTTCGCGGGCGGAGTGTCCGCCTTCCGCTCGCCTCTTTTCGCGGCGAGGGGCTGCGTCTCAGTATCGGGAGGACCGACGACATCGGGCTCGACGACGCGGAGCGGACTCGAAGTCTCACTCCGGACGCGCTCTGTCGCGGCAACGATGAGGACGAAGGGCTCCACCTTGATGACGTCGCAGGCCTCGAAGAGCACGCCGAGGGGGAGGTCGACCTTGCCGTTGAGCCAGCGGTTCATCGAGGCGGGCGTGTGCCCCGTCTCCTCGGCGACGTGCTTGGCGGTGAAACCCCGCGCGGTGATCGTGCCTTTGAGTTCCAATCCCACGTATCGAGTGAAGAGACCCGCTGCATTCCGACTATTCATGCCAACACTCTAAGACCCATATCAGGCATTCACAATATCCAAATCAGTAGTATTGCCCGTTGAACTTACCCGATTGAACAACTAGATTGTTGGTATGAACACTGGGGGTCGGATGGAGCGCACGGTCGCGGCGGTGATGCAGGCCATCGCCAGGGCCGGTCTCACCAAACGCGCGCTCTCGGAGCGCACCGGTATCCCCTATACGAGCCTGAACAGGAAACTCGCCGGTCATACCGATCTCACCCTGCAAGAGATCTTCCTCATCGCGGAAGCCACCGGCGTCGCTCCCGCGGAGCTCGTGCAACCGGGTGTCCCGAGTCCGACCGAGGCCGTCCCGCCTCCTGTCGGTCCTTCCCGGTTCGGCGCGCGCCGACCGCGCCGGTGACGGAGGGGGAAGGCGTGGGGAGCTCGTCGTCGACGGGAACGCCTTCCCTCCTCCGTTTCGCTCCCCGCGCCTCTGCCGCCGCGCCCGTACGGTGGAGGAATGACGATCACCGCCGCCGCCGATGGCTCCGCCCTGGGAAACCCCGGCCCGATGGGCTGGGCCTGGTACATCGACGATGCGCACTGGGCGGCGGGCGGCGCCGCTCACGGCACGAACAACCAAGGCGAGCTGCGGGCGGTACTGGAGTTGCTGCGCGCGACGGCGGAGGTCACGGAGCCGTTGCTCATCGAGTGCGACAGCCGTTACGTCATCGACTCCGTGACGAAGTGGATGCCGGGATGGAAGAAGCGCGGATGGCGCAAGGCCGACGGCGGTCCCGTCCTCAACCGCGATCTCCTCGAGGGCATCGACGAGGCGCTGCGCGGGCGCAGCGTCTCCTTCACCTGGGTCAAGGGCCACGCCGGGCACCCTGCCAACGAGGCGGCGGACAGCCGCGCGAACGCCGCCGCCCAGGCGTATCAGAAGGGGGTGGAGCCGCAGCGCGGACCGGGATTCAGGGCAGGCGCGACGGGTTCGACCGCGGGGACGGGCGCCGACGCCCGAACGTCTGACACAGGAAATCCCGGGGGTGGATCGGCCGGAGCCGGCGCGGGCGTCCGCGCGTCAGACACCGGGACCTCCGGCGGCAGGGGGACGGGTGTGACGGCGGCTCGGGCGCGGACAGTAGTCTCCCAGACCTCGCACACGCACACACCGACTCCGCCATCCTCCGCACCCGTGCCGCTCTGGGCCGAGACCGGCGACCTCCTCGCCGGACTGGACGAGGAGGTCGGCCCTACAGAGATCCAGCTCACCCTCACCCCCGCCGAGCACGCGCGTCTCCGTGCCCGCGCCGAGGCGCAGGGCGTGTCGATCGTCGAGGCTCTCCGACGGCTCATCTGAGCGGGACTTCCCCGCACAGCACGGGATCGCGCGCGGCGTGAGCGTCCAACGCCTCATCTGAGGGTGCCATCCCTCCTCCCGGACACGGCAACGGCCTTCCGGGGCCGAGGATCGCTCACACCGTCCCGGAAGGCCGTCTCGCGAGGCCGTCGCCTCGCGATCGCAGGGCCGGGGAACCGGCCCTAACGACTCAGTTGTAGAGCATGCCACCATCGACGAGGAGGAGCTGGCCGGTGACATAGGCCGCGTTCTCGCTCGCGAAGAAGGAGACGACGCCCGCGACATCCTCGGGGGTCTCGATGCGGCCGAGCGCGATGGAGTCGACGTTCTCCTTGAGGTTCTGGCCGAGGGGCTTGCCGTTGATCTCGTGCAGGCGCTGGTCGATGAGGTCCCACATGCCCGTGCCGACGATGCCGGGGCCATAGGCGTTGACCGTGATCCCCTGGGGCGCGAGCTCCTGCGCGGCGACCTGGGTGATGCCACGGACGGCGAACTTCGAGGCCGAGTAGGCGCCGAGGATGGGGAAGCCCTTGATGGCGGCGATCGAGCCCGCCGAGATGATCCGGCCCTTGACGCCCCGCTCGATGAAGGAGGCGGCGGCGGCCTGGATGCCGAAGACGACGGAGTTCACGTTGATCTGGAAGATCTTGTTGAGCTCCTCCTCGGTGATCTCGAGGACCGGCTTGACCTGCGCGATTCCGGCGTTGTTGACGATGACGTCGAAGCCGCCGAGGTTCTCCAGCGTGGCGGCGACGGCCGCGTCGATGTCCGCCTTCTTGCTCACGTCTGCGGAGACGAAGAAGGCCTTCCGACCCAGCGCCTCGATCTCCTTCACGACGCCCGCGGCCTTCTCGGCCTGGAAGTCGAGGTCAGCGACGGCGACGGCGAAGCCGTCCGAGGCGAGCTTCAGTGCGATGCCCCGCCCGATGCCCTGTCCCGCTCCTGTGACGAGGGCGACTTTGGTGTCCGACATATGTGTACTCCTTGTGACAGTCCGCGGCCGGTGCGGGGTCGCATCGGCGCCACGAGGCAGGCTAAGCCCGACCGACCGCGATGTCACGGCCTCGCGCGCACGCCCGCGCGCGAGGCCCCGTGCGGGGCGGATGGCGAGGAACCGCAACCCTCGGCAACGGTTGCCCGGGGGCGGACGCCTCGCTCGCACGGCTCTTCGCCGTCGCCGTGCCGGTTCTGAGGCGTTCGCCGAGAGCTCATCCGCCGTCGGCCCCTCCCGCGGTGCGAGTGGTTGACTGGAGGAAGAAAATCCCAGAGGGAGGCGCCGTGCCCGTTTCGGTCGATTCCGCCGTCGTCATCGGTGAAGGCAGCACCGAGTACAACGCCCTCCTCCACCGCGTCCACGATGCGATGGCCACCGGCTCTGCGGCACCGGCCCAGCCGCGTCCCGTGATCGCCGACTCATGGCGGCGCGTGCGCAGCCGCGGGATCCGCATCGATCGCAACAGCGCGGCGACTTCGCTGCGCGTCCCCCATATTGGGCAGAACGTCGAGCGGTTGCGCGCCCTGTTCCCCCTCCTCCTCCCGCATGCGCAACCGCTCATCGACGACGGCATGACGATGCTCGTGCTCACTGATGCGGACGGCACGATCGTCGACACCGCGGGCCGAGGACGCACGCGCACACAGGCGGAGAAGATCGGCTTCCTTCCCGCGCATTCCTGGGCAGAGAGCGCCGTCGGCACCAACGCGATCGGCACAGCGCTCGTCGCTAAGCAGCCCGTCGCCGTCCACGGCGCCGAGCACTACCTCACAGGTCAGCACGGATGGAGCTGCGCGGCAGCCCCGATCCGCGATCCGTGGACGGGCGTCGTGCTGGGGGCCGTGGACTTCTCGCTGCCCGTCGATCAGGCCCATCCCGTATTGCTCGCCCTCGCTTCCTCCATCGCCCGCACGGCAGGGCTGGAGATCGCGAGCGCGCACAGGAAGGAGCTCGACCAGCTCCGGGCACGGGCCGTCGCCGCGACCAGAGGGATCACAGAGCCCTGGATCGTCGTGGATCGGATGGGGTGGGTCGCCGATTCCTATCTCGCCGATGCGCGGCGTCGGCTGGCGCTGCCGGAGGGCATGAGCGACGGCGAGGAGTGGGTGGCGCCGATCGGGGCATCCGTCGTGGAACAGGTCGACGGCGGATGGCTCATCCGGGCGCAATCCGACCGCAGTGCGCGCGATGCGATGACGTTCGTGGAGATCCGCCCCAGCGATGCGGGGGCCCAGGTGCTCCTCCTCAGCGGCGAGCGGCGGCGCACCGTCGATGTCACCCCGCGGCAGGCGGATATCCTCATGCTGCTCGCCCGCACCGAGCACGGGCTCACCGCCGCAGAGCTCAGCGCGCGGCTCTACGGCACACCGGAACGCGATGTCACCGTGCGCGCGGAGATCAGCCGCCTGCGCCGCAGCGTAGGCACTCTCCTCGCCGCCGCGCCCTACCGCTTCGCGCCGGGTGTGGTCGCGGAGGTCGCGTCCTCCTGACGCGGGCGCTCCGCACCGCGCCCGCCCGGAGCACCCGCCCGCGCCCTGCTCGCATTGCGCACGCATCCCGCGAGACACCACTTCCGTCCCGAAACCCTCGCCTGCACGTGGTGCCTCGCGAGCAAACCTGAGTCTCACCACCGAGATGGTTTCTCACCCGCGACATCCCCGGACGCGAGACCCGCCCCTACCGCACCCCGGCCGAACCGAGGTACGTCGCCGTCGGGGCACCCGTGTGCGGGGAGAGCTCGACGACGGCGTCGACGCCGTAGACATCGCGGATGAGCGCGCTCGTGAGCACGGATTCCGCGGGCCCGGAGGCGCAGATTTCGCCGCTGTGCAGCACGACAAGGTCATCGCAATAGCGCGCGGCAAGATTGAGGTCGTGCAGAGCGGTGACGACGGTGATCGGCAGGGTGCGGAGCAGGTCGAGTACGTCGAGCTGATAGCGGATGTCGAGGTGATTGGTCGGCTCGTCGAGCACGATCACCTCGGGCTGCTGAGCGAGCGCCCTAGCCAGCTGTGCACGCTGCTGCTCGCCGCCGGAGAGGCTCTGCCAGCTTCGGGTCCGGTAGCGATCCATCCCGGTGATGCGCAGCGCATCCTCGATCGCCGCCCGGTCCGCCGCCCCCAGCGCGCCGAAGGCTCCGCGATGCGGCGTGCGTCCGAGCGCCGCCGTCGCCTCCACCGTGATGTCGTCGTGTACCTCGGGTGACTGCTCGACGATGGCGAGCCGCCGGGCAATCTCGCGTCGGCGCATCGCGGAGAGCGGCACGCCGCTCAGCCGCACCACTCCCGCGTCGGGCTTCCGCAGCCCTGCGAGCACTCGCAGCAGCGAGGTCTTCCCCGCGCCGTTGGGGCCGAGCAGGCCCAGGACCTTTCCCTCGCGGGCATGCAGGGAGACGCCGTCGAGGATCCGTCGCCCCGCGACGCCCCAGACAATTCCTTCTGCCACCAGATCGGTCATACCCGCCCTGCCCTTCTCAGCACGATCGCGAAGGCGGGCGCGCCCACGAGCGCGGTGATGACGCCGACGGGCACCTCGTGCGGGGTGAAGGCCGTGCGCGCGAAAGCGTCCACGGCGATGAGGAAGATCGCCCCGCCGAGCCCGGAGAGCGGCAGCAGCAGACGATGCGAGGAGCCCGCGAGCAGCCGGACCACGTGGGGAACGAGCAGTCCGATGAACCCGATCGCCCCCGAGGCCGCGACGGCCGCCGCGGTCATGAGTGCCGTGAGGATCATGAGCAGCACCCTGCTGCGTGTGACGTTGATCCCCAGCGAGGACGCCGTGTCCCAACCGAAGGTGAACGCATCCAGCGCCGGAGCGAAGAAGAGGCAGGCCACAGCACACGCGACGATGACGAGCGCGGCGACGGAGAGGGGCTCCCACCGTGCACCGCCCAGCGAGCCGAGCAACCAGTAGGTGAAACCCCGCGTCGAATCCGCATCGCCGTCGAGCATGAGAATGAGCGAGGTGACCGCCGAGAAGAACTGCGACACGAGGACACCCGTGAGCACGACGCGGGACGGATTCGACACCCGTCCCCCTCCAATGAGGACGAGAACGATCGCGAAGGCCACGAGCGCGCCCGCAAAGGCGCCCATCGAGAGCGTCACCGCGCCAGATCCGACCCCGAGGATCATGATCGCCACGGCACCCGTCGATGCGCCGGAGGAGACCCCCAGCAGGTAGGGCTCGGCGAGCGGATTCCTCGTGACCGACTGGAGCACGGCGCCGGAGATCGACAGCCCCATCCCCACGACCGCCGCGAGCAGGACGCGGGGAAGGCGCGACTCCCAGATGAGGGCGTCGATGAGGGGAGACACCTCCGGCAAGCCGATGTCGATACCGGCGTGCCGGAGGATGATTCCGACGATGTCCGCGCCGCCGACGTTCGCGGTGCCGATGAAGCTCGCGACGATCACGGCGACAATGAGCAGCACCACGAAGACGAGCACGATGCTCGTCGAGCGGAGCGCCTTCGCGCGCGTCATCGACGTCCGAGGATGACGACGTCGTCCCAGAACCGCCAGACGACGCCCGTCTCGCGGAAGCCCGCGGTGCGCAGCGCACTGAGGTGCAGTTCCAGCGGCGCGTGCGGTGTGGGCGGGCGGTCAGCGAAGCGACGCTCCCGCTCGGCGGCGAGAGCCGCGAGTTCCGGAATCGCGACCGCCTGCTCCCACCATTGGTCCCAGGTGAGCACGCCCTGCGCGTAGGCCTCCGCCTGCGTCCGCTCATCGTCGTGGGCGGCCGCCGCCGTGAGGAAGGGCTGCGCCTGCGGGTCGTAGCGGAGGTGGTCGGCGTCGAGGAAGATCCCGCCCTCGGGCAGGACCTCCGCGAGCTGCGCGTAGAGGGCCACGAGCTGATGCGGATGGAGCCAGTGCAGGGCCGTCGAGGAGACGGCGATGTCGATACGCCCCGTGGGGAGCGCCCCGCGCCAGTCCCCCGCGAGATCCGCGTCGACCGCGAGGAAGCGGCCGGGATAGCGCTCCTCGCCGACCTCCTTCGCGATCGTCAACAGCACGGGGTCGTAGTCGACGCCGACGACACTGATGGAGGGGAAGCGATCGAGGATCCGCTGCGAGAGACTGCCGGGGCCGCACGCGAGGTCGACGACGGTGACGCCCTCGCCGCCTGCCGCCCCCGTGCCGTCGAGATAGCGCGCGATGGCATCGAGGGCGATGCCGAAGCGCTGCTCACGGTGCGTGATGTAGGCGGCCTGCTGGTCGTCCCAGGAGCGGATGAGGGCGTCGATCCCGCTCATTCGGTGATCCCCAGGTCGACGAGTCCCTCAGCGACCGTGGCGAGCGCCTCGACGCTGTGGATGGTGGGGTCCATGTACTCGCCGGGGACGATGATGAAGCGCTTGTTGACGACGGCGTCCATCGTGGAGGTGAGCGGATCGCTCGTGAGGAAGTCGATCTTCTCCTGCGCCGTGTCTCCGGGATATCCACGGGTGAGGTCGGCGAGCACGATGACGTCGGGGTCGCGCTGGGCGATCTCGTCCCAGCTCACCTCGGGCCACTTCGTGTCGGCGTCGCTGAAGGGGTTCTCCGCGCCGAGCATCTCGGTGATCGTCTGCGGAAGGCCTCCGGGTCCGGCGACCGAGGGCGTGGACTCCGAGGCGGCCGTGGAGTAGAACCAGAGGATGCTCGGGCTCCCCTCGACGTTCTCCGCGGCGGCGACGCCCTTGTCCACGATGGCCTGCTGCGCGGCGACGACCTCCTCGCCCTTCTCCTCGACATCGAAGATCCGCGCGATGGTGCGGATCTCATCGAAGAGCATGTCGAAGGTCGCTCCGCCCTCGACGGCCTCGTGGTACGTGCAGTCGAACTCGCTGAGATAGGTAGGGATGCCGAGATCCGCGAGCTCGTCGCGCTCGCCCGCGTTCTCCGCCGAGAAGAAGGAGGCGTAGCCGGAGTAGACGAAGTCGGGCTGGGCCTCGAGCAGCGTCTCATGCTTGATGATGCCGTCGGA
The DNA here is from genome assembly GCA_015655255.1 of Actinomycetales bacterium. The sequence continues at coordinate 11,157 of JAATFJ010000363.1, forward strand.
GAGCAAGGGGATGCTGTTGTAGGCATCGGCGATGTCATCGGCGACGGGCTGGGTCTGGTACCCGGTGCCGACCATGCGGTCCTCCAGGCCCAGGGCGATCATGATCTCGGTCGTGGACTGGTTGAGGGAGACGGCGCGCTCGGGTGTGCTCTGGACGGTGACGTCGGTGCCGCAGTTCTCGTAGCTGTACGGGAAGCTCGCCTCGCCGTCGGTCGACGCAGAACTCGAAGCACTCTCGCTGGGGGTAGATTCGGCGCATCCGGAGAGGAGCGCAAGGGAGGACAGGACAACACTACTGATAATAATTCTCGTTTTCATCGAGATAAGGCTACCGTGTCCCGCGCGGGGCGCGAGACCACGCGCAGCCGTGCCTACCGCCTGCGGAACATCCCCGCGAAGAGCGCGTGCAGCAGCGGGAGCGCGGACACGCTCATGAAGACGATGCCGAGCACGGCGTTGGTGGAGAGGAGAAGCACCCCGGCGATGAGCACGACTGCGAAGACGGCGACGGAGAGGATGCGCCGGACGAGGTGTTCGATGCGGTCGACGCGACGCTCGATGCGGCTCGTATCGAAGGAGACGGTGCCCGCATCCATCCGCGAGATAAGCGAATCGATGCGCGGAGGCATCCGCCAGAGCACGCCGGCGCTGGAGACGGCCTGCTGCATCACGTCCTTCATGACGTCGCCGCCCTGATCACGGAGGAGTCGGTTCGCATAGGGCTCCACGGCGTCCCAGATGTTGAATGCCGGATCAAGCGCACTGCACATCCCCGAGGTGAGCGATACGGCGCGGAAAAGGAGCAGCAGTCCCTCGGGGAGCTGAACCGGCATCGTGCGCACGAGGTCGCCGAACTGCACGGCGAAGTCCTCGAACTCGCGGGGATCGACGGTGCGCAGCTGGGCAAATCCCATCCCGCCGAAGCGGTCGAAGAGCGCGGAGAGCGCCTCCTGCAGGCGTGCGGTGTCGGCCGTGGGCAGGAGCACCCCGGTCTGCCGCGCGGCGGCGACGAGGCCCCTGCTGTCGCGGGCGGCGACGGCGATCACGAAGGAGCGCAGCCCCGCACGGAGGCTCGCCGGGACCTCGCCCATCATGCCGAAATCGATGAAGGTGAGGCGCCACGCAGGCCCCTCCGTGCCCGCAGCACGCGGGGTCACGAAGATGTTCCCCGGGTGCGGATCGGCGTGGAAGAAGCCGTGCGTGAAGACCTGGTCGAGCATGACCTCCGCGAACACCGTCGCGACCTCGCTCGGGTCGATACCGGCGGCACGCAGCCCCTCACGGTCGGTAATCTTGATCGCCGTAACATCGGAGAGGGTGAGCACGCGCCTGCTCGTGCGCTCCCAGACGACCTCAGGTACGGAGACGCGAGGGTCGGAGGAGAAGGCGGCGGCGAAGCGTTCGGCGCTCGTCGCCTCGTGCAGGTAGTCGATCTCCTCGCGACAGGTGCGCGCGAACTCCTCGACGAGCGCGGGCGCATCGACCCTGTCAGCGACGAAGCGCACACGACTGATCCATGCGCTCACACGGCGGAGCGCCGCGAGATCGGTCGTGACGACGTCGTCGATACCGGGACGCTGCACCTTGACGATGGCGGTGCCGATGCCCGTCTCCACCGCATCGACGGCGGTAAGCCGGGCGCGATGCGCCTGCCCCAGCGAGGCCGCGGCAACGGGCACCTCATCGAAGGCGGCGAAAGCACGCGCGATCGGCATGCCCAGTTCGGATTCGGCGAGCGCTCGCAGCTGCGCGAACGGCACGGGCGGGACCTCGTCCTGGAGCCCCTCCAGTTCCCTGGTCACCTCCGGTGGCAGCACGTCGACGCGCGTGGAGAGGAACTGGCCGACCTTGATCATGAGACCGCCGAGCTCGACGGCGAGCGCGTGGAAGCGCTCCGCGAGACGGCGCATCCGTGCCGCGCGCGTGCGCTCCGCGAGCGCGGCCAAGCCGATGCGCGGGAAGACAAGATCGAACCACCAGAGCAGGACGAGCTGCCCCGCCGCGAAGCGGAGGATGCGTCGGTAGCGCACGCCGTGCACGCGGGCGTCGGTCATCCGATGCTCCTTCGTCTCACGCCCCGGCCGCCGTGCGGTCCGGCCGCGCGGGCCGCGTCGAGGTTCAGGCGTCAGCCAGGATCGCGTAGAGCTTACGCCGTGCGTCTTCGAGGACGGTGACGGCCTGCGCGATCTGCTCGGGGGTGCCCGTGTGCAGGACCTGCGCGGCGGCGCCGGCGAGGTCGGCACCGGCCTTGGGGAGTGCGGTGAACCGGGCGCCGTTCTTGCCGCCGGCCTGCTCCCAGGGCGCGGGGGCTCCGTCGGCGTCGGTGACCTCGCGGCCCGCGTCGGTGAGCGAGTAGGTCTTGCGGCCGCCCTGCTCCTCTGCGGAGATGAGGCCTTCGTCGGCGAGGAGCTGCAGGGTCGGATACACGGATCCCGCGCTCGGCTTCCAGGCGCCGCCGCTGCGCTCGGTGATCTCGTGGATGATCTGGTAGCCGTGCATCGACTCCTCGGCGAGGAGAGCGAGGACGGCCGTGCGGACGTCGCCGCGCGCCATGCGGGTGGGCGCTCCGGCGTGCTGGGCGAACGAGGCGCGGAGCTGATCCACCGCGTCGAAGATCGCGGCCGCGGGGCGGGCACCGAATCCGGCGCCGGGGAATTGCGTGCTCATGAGGACCTCCCAGGTCGAGTAGCGATAGTTAACGATATATCGCTTGCGATGTCCGATGGGGCATCCCGGCCAGAACACAGCGAACACCTGGGCTGAGCGCACGGGTGGGATCGTAGCGGAGGGCGTGCAGAGGTCGTTCGGCGGCGGTCATCTCGCGGAGACCGACGACCATCGGGCATGCTGGTCGACGCCCTTAAGCTGGGCTCGTGAGCGAAGCGGCACAAGCGGCGATCCGGCGACTGCCCGACGGGACCGTCAAGCAGATCGGGCCGCTGACGGGAACGAGCGTGTGGACGGTGCCGGGGCGGGCGAATCGACCTCTCGCGGCAGCACGCGCGGAGCCGCGCACGCTGGAGCCCGGGGAGAGTGAGCGTCTCTGCGCCTTCTGCACGGCACGGTACCGGGAGACGACGCCGGAGAAGGCACGGCTCGTCGGCGCCGATTTCGCCGAACAGCGGCGCCTGCTTCCTGCAGAGGTGTCCCGCGCGGTCGCCGAGTTCCGCCGCTTCGGGAATCTCTTCGAGATCGTGTCGGCGGACTACTGGCGGCAGAACCACGGCTTCCATCAGCCGGAGACGATCCGCGCGTGGGCACGCGCGTACCTCGCCGACCCCGAGGGGCGCGCGCACATCGAGATGCTCGCGGAGATCCGGGCCCGGGCGAGCGGTGTGGCGCAATCGGTGGAGGAGGCGGCCCTCGATCTGCTCGGCGGCTCGCACGATGTCATCGTCGCCCGCCGTCACGTCGTCGACGGAGCGGAGACGGACGATCAGCTCGTCTCCTCCGGGGTGCTCACGGAGGAGGAGCATGCCGCCTACTTCGCGTTCACGGTGCGGTCGCTCGCCGAGATCCAGGCGGCGCAGCCCTCGGCAGCGTCCATCGCCGTGTTCCAGAACTGGCTACGTCCCGCGGGCGCATCCTTCGAGCACCTGCACAAGCAGCTCGTCGCGATCGATGAGGTGGGCCCGCAGGTGGAGCGCGAGCTGCGCCTGCTCGCGGAGGATCGCGGGCTCTACCAGCATGCGATCGCCGACCTCGCCGTTTCGGAGCGACTCATCGTCGCCGCCACCGAGGGGGCGGTCGCCGTCGCGGGCGTCGGTCACCGCTTCCCCGCGCTCGAGGTGTATTCGACGTCGACGGCGCAGCTGCCCCAGGAGCACTCCGATGCCGAGGTCCGCGCCGTGTCCGACCTCGTGCATGCGCTGCACGCCGCGACGGGCGTCGCCGTGCCGACGAACGAGGAGTGGCACTACCGCCCGCCCGCCGCGACCCTCCCGATGCCCTGGCGGATCGTCCTGAAATGGCGCATCTCCACGCCCGCAGGCTTCGAGGGCGGCACGAAGGTGTACGTGAGCACGATCGACCCCTGGGAGCTGCGCCGCCGCACCGTCGTCGCGCTGGAACGGCTGCGCGCGGAGGGACGGATCTCCGCGGGAATCCGGATCGGGGACGAGTGCACGGCGGAGGATGCGCGGCTGGGGTATGCGGAGGGGTGAGGTCAGGCGAGAAGGGCGACCTCGCAGTGTCGGCGGCCCAGGATAGCGTCGGACTATGAAAGACATCGAGCTGTACGAGTCGGCAGACGGCAGCATCTCTCTGCAGGTCCGCACAGATGCGGAGACCGTGTGGCTGACGCAGCAGCAGATCGCGACGCTCTTCGGTCGCGACGTGACAGTAATCCGTCGGCATATCGCGAACGCGAGACGCGAGGAGCTGGAGGACATGGCAACTAGTGCAAAATTTGCACTAGTTCAGCGCGAGGGCGACCGTGAGGTTGAGCGTCACGTCGAGCATTACAACCTGGACATGGTGTTGTCCGTCGGGTATCGGGTCAAGTCCCCCGAGGGCGTGCGTTTTCGACGCTGGGCCACCGAACGCCTGCGCGACTATCTCGTGCAGGGCTATGCGCTCAATGAACAGCGGCTGGAGCAGCTGGGTTCCCTCGTGCAGATCCTGGCCCGCTCGAACGACGATCTGGTCGCGGGCGTCGCCGACGTGCTCGCCGAGTATATGCCCGGTCTCACGCTGCTGCGCGACTACGACGAGGGCCGCATCGATGCGACCCTCGGTGCGGTCCCCGGCTGGGCGCTCACGCTGGATGAGGCACGGGTGGTCATCGCCCAGGTGGCGTCCGAGTTCCCCGACGATGCCCTGTTCGGCACGGAGCGGGGTGATGCGCTCGCCGGGGTGATCGGAACGATCTACCAGGGCTTCGCTGGACAGGATCTCTACCCCACCGTCGAGGAGAAGGCCGCGAACCTGCTCTACCTCGTCGTGAAAGACCACCCGCTCTCTGACGGAAATAAGCGCAGCGCAGCGGCCCTGTTCGTCACATTCCTCGCGCGGAATGGGCAGCTTGCGGGCATCGGTAGCGTTCCGCGCATCACCAATAACGCCCTCGCCGCGATCACCCTCATGGTCGCCATGAGCGACCCGAAGGAGAAAGACCTCATGATCGCGCTCCTGGTTCGTATGGTCACAGAAGAAGCGACCTGAGCCGGGCCGAAGAAGTGGACGGCGGAACGGCATCAGGAGGGGCGACCGCACCCCACACTCCCCCGCATCCTCCCGAAGTACCATCCTTTTCCGCGTATCTGGTACCTGAGGAGGATGTGCGGGAACCCGCCGCCCGCCTAGCGTCGAAGACATGATCACAGCGGAAGGCCTCGTGAAGAGGTTCGGAGACAAGACCGCCGTCCAGGACGTATCGTTCACCGTCAGACCCGGATCCGTGACGGGCTTCCTCGGCCCCAACGGGGCGGGGAAGTCCACGACGATGCGAATGATCGTGGGCCTGGATCGGCCCACGTCCGGACGGGCCACGGTCAACGGCCAAGAATACCGTCGCCTGCGCGCGCCTCTCGCCGAGGTCGGCGTGCTCCTCGATGCGAAGGCCGTGCACACGGGCAGGACCGCGCGCAATCATCTGCGGGCCATGGCCGCGACGCACGGTATCCCCGCCCGCAGGGTCGATGAGGTGATGGGGCTGACCGGGATCACCTCTGTCGCGAACAAGCGCGCGGGGAAGTTCTCCCTCGGCATGGGGCAGCGCCTGGGCATCGCGTCCGCGCTTCTGGGGGATCCGCACACGCTCATCCTCGATGAGCCCGTGAACGGCCTCGATCCGGAAGGCGTGCGCTGGGTGCGAGAGTTCGTGCGCCACCTCGCTGCGGAGGGGCGCACCGTGCTCCTCTCCAGCCATCTCATGAGCGAGATGTCGCAGACCGCCGATCACGTCATCGTGCTCGGCCGCGGGCGCGTACTCGCCGACGCTACCCTGTCCGATCTCGTGCGCGATCTCACCACGGCGACGGTGCATGTGCGCAGTCCCCGGGCCGCCGAGCTCATCTCCGCACTCGCCGCGAGCGGCACCGAGATCACCGCGACGGGTCCGGAGACGTTCGAGGTGCAGGGCGTCCCCGCCGCACACATCGGGGATGTGGCCGCCGCGCACTCCCTCCCCCTCCATGAACTCACCCCCACGACGGGATCGCTCGAAGACGCCTACCTCGCCCTCACGGGCGAATCGGTCGAGTACGTCTCGAAGGAGATCGCATGACTACCGCACCCGCACGCCGTGAGACGACCACGCCGGCCTACCGGCTCCGCTTCGACAGGGAACTGCGCGGCGAGTGGATCAAGCTCGCCACGCTCCGATCCACCTGGTGGTCCATCGGGATCACCGCGCTCCTCACGATCGGACTCGCCCTGCTCATCGCGTCC